>JAPLVF010000012.1 GCA_026397255.1 Candidatus Beckwithbacteria bacterium
GACACTAAAAATTTAAGTTGGGTTGGCGGTCAAGTGTGCTGATGTCTTTAACAAAGTCTTTTTTTAAGAATTTATAATAAGCCGGAATACAAATCATGGCGGCGTTGTCAGTAAAAAGCTTCTTATTTTTGGGCAAATAAAGCGGCAGATTGACGCTTTGGCGGATTTGGCGGCGAAAATAAAGGTTGGAGAGGACGCCGCCGCCGAGAAGAAGGGAAGCAGGGTAATAGTGGTCGATGGCAAAGATGAGTTTGGTGGTTAGGCTTTTGGCAATAGCTTGTTGGAAAGAAGCGCAGAGATCGTAAACGAATTTCACTTCCGAGGATTTCACACCCGGTGTGTGAACATCTTTCACACCGGGTGTGTTTCTTTTCTGAATAATATACATGGCGGCGGTTTTTAAGCCGGAGAAAGAAAAGTTTAGATCATTGGAGTGTTGGAGAGGAACAGGAAGTTTGATAGCGTCGGGATTACCAAGCTTGGCCAATTCTTCAATAATCGGGCCGCCGGGGTAGCCGAGTTGCAGCATTTTAGCCAGTTTGTCTAAGGCTTCGCCGGCGGCATCGTCGAGAGTTTGACCTAAGAGTTGGTAGTGGCCGATGGATTTCACCAGCACCAGTTCGGTATGCCCGCCGGAAACAATCAGCCCGATAGCCGGAAATATGTAAGGTACGGTACCTGTCATATTTGCCAGACAGGAAAGCAGGTGGCCTTCGAGGTGGTTGACAGCAATTAAAGGTTTATTTAGTTTTTGGGCCAAGTTTTTGGCAAAATTAACACCGACTTCTAAGGCTGGAGCAAGGCCGGGGCCGACCGTCACGGCGACGGCATCAATTCCAGTAAGGTCTGTCCTTTTTGAATTCTTTTCAGGTTGCTGACGCAACTTGAGTCCTTTAAGGACAGACCTTTTCAGGGCTTCAGTTACCACAAATTCAATTTTTTCCAGGTGGGCACGCTTGGCTAAGTGGGGGACAACGCCGCCGTATTTGGCATGGATGTTAATCTGGGAAGAAATGACATTACTTAAAATCTGGCGTCCGTAGGAAACGGCGGCGCAGGTTTCATCGCAGGAAGTGTCGATGGCGAGAATTAAAGGCGGTTTCATCAAAGAATTATAGCATTTGGCGACTCGACAAACTCGTCTATGTCGTCCTCACGCGTGCCCGAAGGGCAACATGATTGCGGGCGCCAATCCGAATTTGTCTGCGTCGCCTCTTTTTGCTATTATTTAAGTATGACTGACTGTATTTTTTGTAAAATTGTGGCCGGGGAAATTCCGTCATATAAAATTTACGAAGATAAAGATTTTTTGGCGTTTCTGGATATTTTCCCAAAAACCGAAGGCCATACTTTAGTGATTCCCAAAAAGCACGTTCAGTATGTCTGGGATTATGACAATTTAGGTAAATATTTTGAAACTGTGGGTAAGATTGCCAGACATTTGCGGGAAAAAAGTAAGGAAGAAATAGTTAAGTTGGTGGTTTGGGGTTGGGAAGTACCGCATGCTCACATTCACTTAATGCCGGGGAAAACGGATAAATTTGATGGCAGAAAGCTTAACCCGGGGGAACTTCAGGATTTGTTAAAGAAATATCGTTTTAACAGTTTTTAATAGTGGTAAAGATTGGTAAATTCAAGACAGAATAGTTTTGGACCTATTATATTATAAGTTTTTGATAAATTTATTACAGGATTTAATCAGACTGATTTTAGTCAATGGATTGGGACTTTAAAGAAGAAATGCGTGAAAACTGATATTTTCTGTATGTACAGATTGAATAATGAGTAATAATTGTGTTCATTGACTTAATTTTGGTAAAAATGGCTTTGGTTAATCTTGGTTTTTTATTAGTAATTTTATCGTTTTTTGGATATTTACGAGTTATATTTTATAGGCTGGTAAAAGATTGGAAAAAGACAAAAGTAAAAATTTAGGCTATGATGTAGATATGTTGACGCTGTGGATGTTGATTCTACCAATGATAGTGTGGTTCGTCGAGCTGGTTTTGCCGTTTCCGGCGCTAATCGAAGAAGCAGCCAAAGCGTTGGTGATTTACCGTAGTAGTAGCTTACGGCAGGCCTTTGGCTTGGGTTTGGTTTTTGGGTTTAGCGAGGCGATTTTGTTTTTGGTTAATGCCAACTTATTGCAAAACATGAGCGCTATATTTTGGCGTTTGTTATTAACTATGCCGATGCATGGGATCACGGCGGCGATGATTGTAGTGTTTGGAAAGCGGTATTGGTGGTTGGGGTTAATGCTGGCGATACTGACGCACTACTTATTTAATCTAAAAATTGCGAGCTGACCCACCAGGATTGATTGGCGTCATTGGGGCCAAAATCGATACGTGACCAATCATCGCTTTTGGAAAAAACGAAAACATCAATGCTGGTTTTGACGGTCATAATTACCGGTGCAGCGGAGCTAGGTTTACTTCTGATATTAACACTGCTGTTTTCCGGAACGGTCAGGCGGCTGGGAATGCTTTCCCCCAGGACTTCTTTTTCATTTTTAATATTTATATTCTGGTTTTTAGGGGAAGCCGATGGGGAGGCGGGCGACCCGCCTACGCCTGACGGCTGCGGCGAGGCAAGGGGGGAGGCGAGCTCTGGCGAGGGCTCTGGCGGCATTAGTTGCTGAATTTGGGCCGGGGCGGCCCTGGATTTAAGTAAAAGTTGAGTAATTGTGGCAGTGGCAACTGAGGTGAAAATAATAATAATTGGAATGACGGCAGGGCTGGTCCAAAAGGAGTGTTTGGGAGTAATTTCAGGAGTGGTTATTTTGAGTTTAGGCCGCCGCCGGCTCAGTTGGCGCATATAGATAGTTAAAAAGACAAAGCTGGCAATGACAATCAGCAGAATACCCCAGACGGCTACGGTCTGCACTCCGCCGACAAAGCCGAAGATTGAGCCGGTGCCCGAAGCTTCCGCGACCAGGTCCTGGAGCCGAGTCATATTGGCGTTGACGCCATTAAGTTCGAGCCGGGCTTCACGAAAGGCCCGGATCCGGTTCTCCGGAGTGATGGCTTTTTTTTGCGCCATGAGGATTTTATCTAAAGTGACTTCGATTTGGGATTTAAGCACAGTTCCCTGGCTGAAATAGCTGGTTTTTTCAATGGGGCGCAGCAGTTCAGCGGCCTGTTTTCTGATCGTTTCCAGTTCAGCCGGGGCGAGTTGCCAAATATCCTGCACTTCGACAAAGACAAGCTTGGTTTCCTCTGGTTTAAGTTCATAAGAACCGGTGACGTATAAAGCATCTTCAACCGCGTCATACTGGGTATTTAAGGAGGGGTCAAGAGTAACAATATCCTCGGTTTTTAATTCCCGGGGCAGATAAAATTTCAAAGGAACGGTTTGGCTGATAATAGTACTGGGATTGGTAATGACGGCTCGAAAGATAATACTGCCTTCTTCCAGCCAAAGCGAGCGGATAGGAGTTCCGACCGCCTGTGCCAGCATTTGTTGATTTAACCCCAGGAGGGCCTGAAGGTTGAAGACAATGTTTTTAAGGTTTAATTTTTGATTTGAGCTGATTTTGGTTGGTTTGGTCAGATTGGCGCCGCCGGGGTATTGATTGAGGGCCAGCAGGCGATCGCGGGTGTTGTTTACGGTTTGTGACAGAATGTTTTCACCTTGGCCATCCCAGTTTTCCAAAATAACCGCCAATTTTTGTCTTTCTGTTTCCAGAACAACGTTACGTTCGCTCACTTGGGCCAGATAACCGTACAGAGTGGTGTTATTACTGACACTGGTAATGTCACCCACATCAGCCTCGAGATTATTAAGGTATTCTAAGCTATTTAATAAAGCAGAAGGAGCTAGTTTTGGTTTGGAAACAGCCGCGCTGGTTAGCAAAGGAGCGAGAGAGAGATTGAAGTTGACAGCGGATTGATTAAGTAAGGCGATAATCGGCGCGTTCCAGCCGGCAGTCAGGCTGGTTAAAGGCGGATAATTTTGAAACAAAGAAGAGAGCGAGGTAATTTCCTGGGTGATGGCGTTTTGGCTCAATTGGCCCCATTTGCTGTTTAAAACTAACAGACGGGATTTGGCGCTCTTGACCGTGTCATAAAGGGCATTGGCCTGAGTTTGGCTTTCTTTCAGCTTAACGTTTAAGTTGGGGATTACCTGATTTTCTTCCAATGACAAAGAGACTATCGGTGCGTTGACCAATTTTTCCAGTAATTCCCGTTGCTTAGTTTGTTCCGTGGTGATGACGGTTAAGGTTTGGGCCGGGCCGGTGGTGGCGGTCGTGCTACTGCTCCAAATATTGGCCACCAAGTCACCGAAAGAGGTAAGCGAGCGGGAGGAACTATTCCAAACATCAGCGGCAAGAGAGCCGAAACCGGTCAGGGAGCGGGAAGTAGAGGCCCAGATATCAGTAATCAGGGAACCATAGCCGGTTAAGGTCCGGGAAGTATAATTCCAAATGTCTGCAGAAGTCAGGGTGGCGCTGGGGCTGGCAGTGACTTCAAATGATTTATCAATACAAAGATATTCGGCAGTGGGAGTCGTACAGCAGAGGTTGGTGCGGTACAGTCCGGTGGTGGTGCCGATGGTGGCTTCATAAGCATACCAGGCATCAGCGGAGCCGGTGGCAATATTTCCTGTTAAAAAATTGCCTCCGTCAGGATATTTAATGGTGGCGGAACAGGTGGCGGTGGTTATTGGTTGATATTGGTCGTCATACAAAAACTCGCCGATGGTGCAGGTAGAGGAGGTGAAACACTGTTGGTAATTAGCGGCTGAGGCCGGAGTAGCGAAGAGGAAAAAGGTGAGGGCAAGTAGGTAGGGCATGGCTAACCTAGGCCTTTTTTGGTCTGGATTTTTTTACTTGCGGTTGATCATCATCCTTAAGTGCGTGGCGGAATTCTTGAGTGGCACGGTGGATGCCCCGGGCGAGTTCCGGTAGTTTATTGCCGCCAAAAAAAAGCATTAAAACTAAGGCGATGATGATGATTTCGCCCAAGCCTATATTGTTAAACATAGGCGGTTACTCCTTGTCTTTAATGGCTGTTTTTAGGTCTTTAGCGGCTTTTTTAATTTCAACCTTGGATTGCCCCAGATTTTTACCCATTTTGGGGAGAAATTTAGCGCCAAAGAGTATTACCAAGACTGCCACAATGATTATAATCTCGGTTGTTCCCAGATTACTGAACATATTTTAATCCTCCTTTCTATTTTATTTATCTTCTTTATTTTCTTTACTGGCCTTTCTGAATTCTTTGATTGATTGGCCAATACCGCGCATCAATTCCGGAATTTTCTTGCCTCCGAAAAGGACTAAAATGATGACGGCAATTACGATGATTTCTGTGGTACCGATGTTTTTAAACATTAATTATTCACCTCCTTCATCGTCTTTTAAAGACTTTTGCAGGTCTTGTTTGGCTTTTTTCAGTTCTTTGACGGATTGACCTAGGCCCCGTGCCAGCTCGGGAAGCTTTTTGCTGCCAAAGAGAACCAGGAGAACTAGAGCAATGACGATGATTTCACCTGTCCCTAGATTTTTAAACATTGATTATTCTTTAATAATTAATGATTGGTTCAATAATAACGTCAGCTCAAAAAGAAGTAAAGGGGGAATTGTTAAGACAATTAGAGAGAAAATGTCATTTGGGGGCAACAAGGCAACAAAGACAAGAATAGCCGTATAAATATATTTCCGGGATTTTTTTAGGGTCCGGGACTGGATCAATTTGAGTTGGAGCAGGGCAGAAAGGACAATCGGCAGCTGAAAAACCAAAGCCATTAAGATACCGGTAGTGATAATTTGGGAGAAGAAACTACTGATATCCCACAGGTTTTTGATCGAGAATTCCTGTGTTACTTGGGCGTAGAGGGTGATAATGAGTTGGATAATCCAGGCGCCGAAAAGAAAACCGGCCACAAACAGAACTAAACTTAAGGGATAAAGGCGTTTTAGAAGAAAATACTCTTTGGCTTTCAGCGCCGGTTTGACAAAGGTAATCAGATAATAACCTAATAGGGGGAGAGAAAAAATCAGCCCGATAAGCAAGCCGGTGTTTATGGCTAAATCAATAAATTGATAGGGCGAAGTCAGCATGATATTGATGCCTTCCAGTTTAAAAATACGCATAATGAAGTTGATGATTTTTTGATAGTACATAAAGCCGATTATGCCGGTGGTAAAAAATACCAGCAGGACATGGAAAAGCTTGCCTTGGATTTCCTTGAGATAGGGAAGGTATTTGGCAATGGCTTGATCTTTGTCCATAGCTTTTTATCTGAGCGAGGCCAGGGTGGCCTTGGTTTTGATATCTTTGAGGATTTTAGCGGCCGTTCCAACAGTGGCGTGGCCGGCAATCACTTCATCCCAGACAGTGTCGGCAATTTCCGTTGGCGAAGCGCCACCTGCCTGGGTTTCAATAAAGGTGCTGGTGCCCAGATCCCGGGTGGAGCCGGCGGTATTACCGGAAAAAGTGTGGTTTAGTCGAACGCCGGTGCGGGTGACTCCGCTGCCGATGTCGATGCCATAACCGGAATTATTGTAAATCAAGTTATTTTCAAAAATGTTATCAGCCACACCCGAACCGGACAGGTCAATGCCGTCACTATTGCCGGTAATGATACATTGTTTGATACTGGCTAAGGTAGTCGTAGGGCCGATATTAATACCATTAGCAGTGCAGTTTTCAATGGCACAGGTGGCAATTTGGGTCCGGGAGCTGGAAGATAAATCAATGCCGTGGCCGCTGGTTGATTTAATCCAGCAGCCTTCAATTAGGGTGTTATCGCCGGTAATGGTAATCGCGTTGTCAGTCCCGCTCGTAGCCGTGGTGATATAAAAGCCGGAGATTTCCACGTTGTCCGCTCCGACCGTAAGCGTCGGAGTTCCGGGGGAGGTGGGGACTAACTGAAAAGAATAACCGGCACCCCGAAGCTTAAGATTATTTTTAGTAATATTTAATTTTTCCGTGACCGTAGTGATACCGCCGGTAGCCGTGGCTAAGGCAAAAATAATATCGCCGGTACCGCCAGAGGCCAAAGTTTGGGCTTTGGCAAACGAAGCCACGGCCTTAGCCGGGGTTAAACCGTCATTACCGTCACTGCCGGAAGTGGGATTCCAGTAATAAATACCGCCGATGGATTTACTCCGGCCGGTGAGCGATTCCAAGAGATAGAGAGTAGCATAATCGGTGCTGGACTGGATGATTGTCGGGGAAGAGGATTGGGCAATAACCACCTGGGTAAAAGCGGTGGGTTTGATCGGGTTATTACTGTATTGGTTGATGGCGACTAAGTTGCCGCCGGAAACCGTGCACAGAACGGTGTCCGGGCCGTTTCTGGCCTCAAAAGCAATCCGCCAGTCATTGATTAGTTCCAAAGTGATCCCCACGTACGAGCTGCCGCCCAAGGGTTGTTTGCCGTAAGCGTTGGCAATCGTTCCGTAATCCAGGTTAATGGGTTTTTCTTCGTAGAGCCGGATTTGATTAAGTAAATCCTGGGCAGTGACCACGGTTTGGGGTGAATCGACCTGAATGACCCGCTCGGTTTTGAAAAATGTCAGTGTGGCCATACTATATATTATAGTTCCTGAAAAACCGAAACTGACAATATTGGGATGGGTGATTTACCCTTGTATTGGTAACCAATATCCTGGGCGACTTTGATTGCCAGGCAGTTTGACGGTATTTTTTTAAAATTAATGGTTTGGGGCAGATGGGGCATTTCCGTTTGCGTAAAAGATTGATTTTTATGGTCTAATTGGAAATAGATTGTGTTCATGGAGAGGTGAGGCGGTAATTTTTCCAGATTGAAACCGGAAAGATTAATGATTTTCGACCGGCCATAAAGGAATTGATGGAAGTTGATGGGAATCAAGCCCCGGTCAAATAAAGCGACGAAACAACCAATGTCTTCGGCGACGATTATGCTGAATTCCCTGGGAAATAACTTTGGTTGCGGGTGATTGGTTAAATCTTCCAGTAAGTGGCGGTTAACCAGATGAATTTTATTGCTTTTATCCCGGCAGAAAAAAACTAGGCTGTGGTTATACCTAAAAATTGGGGTTAAATGATATTGTTTAAAGATGGGATTGGTTTGGTTAACTTCCAAAATGTTCGGGTCATTGGGGATAAAAGCTTTTAAGAGGGGATTATAAATTCGCAGGCCGATATTTCTGATGAACGTGACCGATAAATTGTCTTCCGGAGAACAAACCAGCCGGATTTGGTTGGGTTTTAAAGTGAGGGTGGAGGGTGTTTTCAGGCCGGAGTAAAAAATGCTGGCACCGGCGGCGGTGTTGGTTTTCACTTGAATTTCGCCGACGAAAGTTAACAAATAGTCGTTGATGCGCTTTAAGTCTGTTTGGGGTTGGGTTGTCTTAATGAAATAATCATTCATTTGGCGGTTTTTTTTAACTCATCGGCGGTTTTAATGTCATTTTGCAGGACTTTAATCATATTGGTTATCCGCGTCATTTCTTTTTTTTCTTTGCTAATCGCTTCGTTAAAGACCCTGATGTTTTTTTTGATTTTTTGGATATACTTTTTTAAATCAGTAACGCCGTAGCGGCGGACTTCTTTAAGATTATCTAATTCTTTTTTGGTTAAGGGTCTACTGATTGGCATCGATAATGGCAATGATTTGCCAGAGTCGTTCAATTTCTTTTTCTTCATTAGTAATTTGGTCCTGAAACAATTTAATATTTTTGCGCCGGTGGCTGACTTCGGCTTCGAGGCTAGTTTTGTCATAGCGCAGGGCTTCAGCTTTGGTGACCGGAAGGGTGAGGTCGGTCATCTTCGGTTAACCCCAAAAGTGTTTCTTTCTGGACAGTTCGGCTTTTTCTAGCTGGCTTTTGCTGATGAACTTCCCGTCTTGAGTGCGGGTAATGCGGGTGGGTGGAGTCGGGGCTTCCGCTTGAATGGTTTTGGGTTTTTGGGGTGGGTTCTTTTTGGCAAACAAACCTTTTTTCAGGGATTTTTCTGTTTTTTTTTGACTGGCCAGCAATTCTTCCTGCTGTTGCTGTTTTAAATAACGATCGATGGTTTTCTTGAGTTTAGTTTCGGATGCTTCCCTGAAAACGACAATGCCGGCGCTATTACGGGCAATATAAACAAGGTGATCGCCGTTTAATGATTGGGACAGTTCAAAACGTTTATAAATCATAGTTTAGTTAATTTATTGGAATATAGTATCGGTGGTTCTGATGACGCTGACATTGGTGGGGTTGGCGCCGACGACGCTCGAGTCCTGTTCGAACGGCAGAATGTTGCCGGCCTGCCGGGCGCGGACCCGGATATAAATGTCCGCATCAGTGGCCGAATGGGTAATGGTAATCGCTTCCGAACCGGGCGTACCTTGAGAACCGGTGGTTTCGTAAGCGTCGATAAACGGCACGTACCAATAATCCTGCGGGCTGGTGGTCGTGGCCACCGGTAAGCAGTTGAATTTAATGTTGTCAGTTGATGTTTGGCCGGTAATTGCCGGAGAAATAGTCACATTGTTGGCATCGACAATGGCGGTGACGTAACTAACGGCATTAGACCGGGTGACGTTCATTACTAGATCGCCGACCAAGCTGGCGGTGCCGATGCCGGTTTTAGTAATGTTAGTGGTGGTAGTGCCGGCGTCAGCCGAAGCCACGTTCGTGTAGGCCAGAGTGAAAGTGGTAGTGGTCCAGCTGGAGAACCGCATTCGGTATTCGGTAGTGGCGCTGGCGTCCACCAGACGAATGATGCCGCCGGTGGCTTTACCGGGTGAATCGGTGGTAATTGTACTACCCATAACCGCGGTTGTGGTTGCTTGGGTTTGGACAGTGGCGGCGTACTCGCTTTTATTAATGTCTCCGCCGGAACCGGTTAACCTAAAAACAGCGACTTTGTCCGCCGCGCGGGTATTACTGACGGTAATCGTGGCTTTGGTGGGAGCGACGCGGACAGTGCCGTTGTCATCAACCAACTGGAAGTTATTGGCGTCAGAGGTTTGATAATCGGTTAACACTACGCCCGGAGCGCAGAAGAACTTGCCGCCGGCAAAGGTGCCGAACGGTGCGGCGGCGATTGGCGTGACCGCCGAAGCTTCGCTATTGGGCGTAAACGAACCGGCGGCAGTGTCGTCAGTAACCAGGTTAGTGGTATTGAACGTCCCCCGGGAGTTTCTTAAAATGACAATTTTATCTGTGGTGTTGACTTCGACGATGGTGCCTTTGGCGCCGGAGGTTGCCTGGGTGCAGGTGTTGCCTTCGGTAAACGTACCGGAAATTGAACCGGAATAGCGTAAGCGGTAATCGGAACCAATGTAAAATTGGCCCTGGATGCTGTCGGTGTTGGTGGTGCCGGTTTCGCCGCGGCGGGTAGTATATTTGGAGTGCTGGTAAACATTAGGCAGGGAATTTTGGTTGCAGTCGATGACAATGGAGTAGTTTTCCGGCGTGCCGTTTTCGTCAATATCATAGCTACCGCCGTCAGAAAGACTACCGTGGGTGACCGTCGGGGCAGTCCCTAAAGCGGCCGGTCCGGCGGCCGCGGGCGTACCGGCGGTACAGGCGGCGCTGGAACCGGCGCCGGTGACCGACGTATCCCCGTTTTGGAAATTGGTGATTGGGTCGCCGATGAGATAATAAGTCAGAATGGGCGAGCCGGAAGTACCGCCAACAGCCGTGACCACGCCTTTTTTAGTGGTGGTGGCTTTAGAGATCACTTCGCCGGCGGTAAACGTGCCGGTTCCGGCTGAGCCGGTAAAGGTCCAGAAGCCGGTTTGGTTGTCCAAATCATTGCCGGTTTGAAGAGGAATCGGGTTTCTTCCGCCGTTGGTTAAGTCCACCACATAATAGGAATAGGTTTTCGAGTACTGCCGGGCCAAAACCGTAATGTAACCTTCGTCGGTTTCCACGCCTAACTCTTTAATATTAATCAAAATATCGATGTGGCCGTCAGCCCACCAGTCAGTGGTATCTTTGTAGGCAATGAGAAGAGGGGAGCTTCCGGTTGGATTTTGTTGGATATAGATGTGGGTATTGGCTTCGATCGTGCCTAAAGTGTAGATGTTGGACCATAAGGATTCGCCGGCCGAGGCGGTTGAGGTCCAGGTAGCGGTGTGAGTGTTGCAGGTCAAAGTGCCGGCGTCGTCAAAGTCGTTAGTGGCGGCAGTACTGTCCGGCCGGACCCACAGAATACTGCCGGCGCCGGTGCCTTTAACATCCAATAAGGTGCCGGTATTAGTGCCGGTGGTAATGTCGAGACCGATATCGTCGCTAATGATATTCGTGTTGCTACAGATGATCTTGAGGATACCGGTATTAGTGCCGGTGGCCCGCTGCCAGGAAGCGGTTTTTAAGGCGCCGCCGGTTAAGTGTTCGACTGTGGTGCGGTCGATAAACCAGGGGTCTTTATCACCGGCGTCAATAATACCAATCGTGTACTCGGTCGGGGTCTGGGCGGACATGGGCACGCCATCGTCCATCTGGGTCAACTCGTCAAACAGATCCTGGAGAGCGGAGTAAAGCTGATTAACGGTTCTTGTTCCGGTAGCCGAGCCGGTCCAAACAATGCGCTTTTGTCGGTTTTCAGCGCCGTAATATACTGTAAAATCGCCACTTAAAATTGTATCAGACATAGCAGGCTATATTATTCAGTATAGGTGCCGTGTAAATGACATGTCAAGTAGTAGTTCTTGACATATGTTTTAATAATAGTTACACTTTTATTAAAATGAAGTTATATAAAAGGAAAATACTTGCCCGAATTCAAAAGTTGATTGGCAAGGAAAAGGGACTGGTTTTACAGGGTGCCCGCCGGGTAGGCAAGACCGCAATTTTACAGTATCTTCAGGATGGGCTAAACCGACAAGGCAAAAGGACAGTTTATTACGATTTAGCTTATCCGGATGTTTTGGCTAACTTAAGCCGGGGAGCGCCGGCTTTGACCGCTGACCTAACTAGTAAAGGTTATGCCAATGAAGAGGTTTACGTTTTAATTGACGATCTGCAGCAGCTTAAGCAGCGCGATTTGTTTTTAGGAAGCATCCTTGAACTTAATAAAAATATTCACTTAATTGCCGCGTCAGCGGTACGAGTGAAGCCGCCGCCACCGCTAAAGGTGTTAGAGGTGTCAGCGTTATCATTTAGTGAGTTTTTGGAGTTTAAAGCATTAGAATCAGCGCAG
>JAPLVF010000014.1 GCA_026397255.1 Candidatus Beckwithbacteria bacterium
TCAGCCGAGGCGACGTTGGGTAAATGATGGTGAATTTTAGTAAATTCTTCCAGGTCGATAGGGGAAAGGAGTTGATAATTAGTATCAAAAACATAGTCAGGAACAAGGAGGTCGACCCCATTAATGGTAACATTGCCGCCATCTTTAATATAAAGACCGTAACCGGCGTTGTCGTAGAGTTTGATGCCGTCGTTGTTGAGAGCCTCGATTTTATTGGTGGTTAGTTTAAGATTGGAAATAACTAATTCATCGTCGACTTGGGCATTTTTAGCCTTGACTTTGAAATCAGGGGAAAAGCCATAGCTGGTAATACCACCAATCCCCAGGCCGCCGGAGAAAACTAAATAATTATCGACAGAATTGGTAATAGACTCGCCGTAAGCGGAAAAAGTTAAATTGGAGCTAATCGTGGCGTTGCCGGCGACACTTAAGCTGATCACTGAGGCAGACGGATCAAGAAAATAACTTGAGGAATCGCTGTCGATAAATTTATTAGCGTAAAAATTGGCTAAAACTTTTGTGGGTTGGCTGAATAAAACCGGGTAGGCGCTATTCTCATCAATCGTCATAATTGCCTGGTCAGCACTGCCTAAGATTTTAAGAGGCAAGGCGGAGTTGGTGGCCAGAGAAGAATTAAGATTGGCTGATTGGGAAGCGGCTTGATTTAGAGTAACCCAGTCTAACCCGTCAAAATACATGAGGTTGCCGGTAGTTTTATCAACGTACTGGCGGCCGAGCTGATTATCAGGTTTAGCGGAAGGGGCAAATTGAAGAGCGGTAGTTTGAATGACGCCTTCAACCAGGGCGGAGTTTTTAAGATAAAGATTGCCTTTTTGGTCAAGAAAAGAGAGGGTGCCGGTATCCGAACCGATGGTAATCTGGCCGTTTAAAAAATTGGCTACCTGAGGCATGGCGATTTGCACATCTTGTTTATTTAAGTCTAGTTGTTGAATGGTCGGAGAAGCGATTTTGGAGGAATTTTGGTAAAAAAGGTAACCAGCAAGAAATAAAACAATGATTAAAGCGGTTAAGCTTAGAAAGTGAGTGTATTTGGTCCAGAGATTCACACCCGGTGTGTGGACATCCCTGCCTGCGCAGGCAGGTTTCACTCCGGGAATGGGATTAGGGGCAAGCTGAAGTTTTTTTAACTTCAAAATATCGTCGGGGGAAAAACGGCGCTGATTGCCGGGAGTTCTTTGGGGAATAAATTTGCCGGATTTTTCCCAGCGCCTAATGGTTTTCGGATGGATCCCTAAAGCTTGGGCAGCGTCTTTAATGCTAAACACTTTTACTCTGGAAATGTCCAACTTTGTCCATATTTTTAAAAGTTTTCACGATTCAGTATGGACTATATGTAAGAAGGTGTCAAGGTGCTAATAACAGAGGAAAAATACCAATATATTTTGTTATATAAAGTTACATATTGTTATAGTTTATAAATGGTTGAAGAATGAAACTGATAGTGTTAAAGTTAGTTAAGCATGGCTTTAAGTAAAAAAATTGGCATTGATTTAGGAACAGCAAATTCGGTGATTTATGTCGAAGGTAAAGGAATTGTGGTACAGGAGCCGACCGTAGTGGCGGTGACTGTGGATGATAACCGGGTGGTGGCGGTGGGCAATGAAGCCAAAGAAATGCTGGGCCGGACGCCGGGGTCGATTGCCGCATCGCGGCCGATGCGCGATGGGGTGATTGCCGATTACGTGATTACCGAAGCAATGCTCCGGTATTTTATTCAAAAAGTCTGCGGTAAAAGTTGGCTGATCAGACCGGAAGTAATGATTTGTGTGCCGGCCGGCTGTACTCAAGTGGAGCAGCGGGCGGTGGAAGATGCCACTTACGCGGCCGGAGCCAAAGAAGTTTATATTATCCAGGAGACATTTGCGGCGGCGCTGGGGGCCGGTATTCCGGTGGGCGAGGCTTCTGGTAATATGGTGGTGGATATGGGCGGTGGTTCGTCTCAGGCGGCAGTAATTTCTTTAGGCGGAGTGGTGGTGGCGAAAAGTGTCCGGGTTTCCGGCAATGCCTTAGATGATGCGATTGCCCTTTATTTGCGAAAAAAACACGGAATTATTATCGGCGAACAGACAGCAGAAGAGATTAAATTAAATATAGGCAGAGCTTTAATGAGTGAAACTGATAATTTGAAGCCAATGTTGGTTAAAGGCAGAGACAGCATTCAGGGTTTGCCGAAAACGGTCGAGGTGGGTCCGGAAGAAATTGAAGAGGCGATGCGACCGAAAATCAACCAAATTGTGGGAATGATTAAAACAGTTTTGGAGGAAATTCCGCCGGAATTGGCCTCGGACATTATCGATAAGGGGATTGTAATGGTGGGGGGAACCTCGCTTTTGAAAAATTTTGACAAATTATTGACCAAAGAAACCGGTGTGCCCTGCCATGTGGCCGAGGAACCACTGTTGGCTGTGGTTAAAGGAACGGGAATTGCTCTGGAGAATCTGGATTTATACAAGCGGGCAGTCAGCCGGAGATAAAATGTTAATCGGTATTGATGCGTCGCGGGCGTTTGGAAAAGACAAAACCGGTACGGAAAATTACTCTAAAGAAATAATTGAGGCGATTTTAAAATTGCCGGAGGCAAAAAAACATGAATTTATTTTATATGTAAGAAATCCCATAAGGTCCGACCTTGCAGGACTGCAAGGTCGGACCTTGCAGGTAAAAGAAATTAACTGGAAGATGTTGTGGACGCAGGGAGGGTTGGCATTAGAGCTTCTTAAAAATCCGGTCGAGGTTTTATGGGTGCCGGCGCATACATTGCCGGTTATCAGAAATCCTAAAATTAAAACTGTGGTGACGATTCACGGCTTGGAGTATGAGTTTTTACCCCAGTATTATCAGTTTCCCCAGAAATTATGGCTGAATAAGTCAACGGAATACGCGGTCAAACAGGCTGACAGATTAATTGCGGTGTCAGCGTGGACAAAAAAACAATTAGCGGCAAGGTTGGGAGCGGATGAGAAAAAAATTACGGTAATTCACGAAGGGATAAGCCCTAAATTTATTAATAGGCAGTTTAGCGGCGAATATTTAAGACAGATTAGATACAAATACTCTTTGCCGGGAAAATACATTTTGTTTGTGGGTACAGTCCAGCCGAGGAAGAATTTAGTCAGGTTAATTGAGGCGTTTTCAAAATTAATCACACACCCGGTGTGTGGACATCTTCCACACCGGGTGTGGAATGGGGATTTGGTCATAGTCGGGAAATTGGGATGGATGTATGAGGAGATTTTGGCGGCACCAAAAAAATATAAAGTGGAAAAAAGAGTGAAATTTATCGGCCGGGTGGCCGAAGCGGATTTGGCCGCGGTCTATAAAATGGCCCAAGTGTTTGTCTACCCGAGTTTAATGGAGGGATTTGGTTTGCCGATTTTAGAGGCTTTGGCTTTAGGCATACCGGTAATTACCTCTGATCGGGGAGCGTTGCCGGAGGTAGCCGGGGAAGGGGCCTTAATCATTAACCCGGAAAAAACAGAAGAAATTACTCAGGCGATTCGCTTGGTTTTAGAAAACGATGAATTGAGGCAGGGATTGATTGAAAAAGGTTTACGCCAGGTAAAGCAGTTTTCTTGGGAAAAGGCGGCCCGGGAAACTCTGGAAATTTTAACAGATTGGTGATAAAATAAGAGCTAGTGAGTAAATTAACTTCGATAAATCCAGTAAACGGCGAGATTTTAGGTGCGGTGAAAATCGCGACTAAAGCAGACATTGAAGAAGCAGTGAGAAAAGCCAAAATTGGTTTTGAGAAATGGCGAGGTGAAGCTTTGGAAAAACGGGGGAAAATTTTGCTAAAAGCGGCGGAATTAATTAAGAAAAATGCCAAAATTTTAGCCAAACAGATTAGTTTAGAAATGGGCAAGCCGTTAACAGAGGCGGAAGACGAGGTGAATGGGGGGATAAATGATGTTAAGAATGCGGTTAAATTCGGATTAAAAGTTTTAGCGGATGAGGTTTTAGTTCCCAAAACCAGTTGGCTGAAATATGATCCGGTCGGGGTGGTGACCCTGATTAAACCCTGGAATTATCCCTTGGATACCCCAATGATGGCTTTAGCGCCGGCTTTAATGGCGGGCAACAGCGTGATTTTAAAGCCATCGGAATATGTACCGCTGGTAACCGATATGTGGGTGAAATTATTATGGCAGGCTGGCGTACCTGCCGATGTGTTGCAAGTGTTGCACGGCCGGGCTTTAGTCGGCCAAATGCTGGTGGATAGCCCAATTGATATGGTCAGTTTTACCGGTTCGACTGTAGTTGGCCAGGAAATTGCCAATAAATGCAGTGCCCGGTTAATTAAATTTGTTTTGGAAATGGGTGGAAGTTCACCGGCAATTGTTTGTGCTGACGCGGATTTGGAAAAAACAGCCGAAAAAATTGTTCATGGCCGGTTTGATAACTGCGGTCAGATTTGTTGTGCCATCAAACGGGTATTTGTGGAGAAAAAAGTTTATAACAAATTAATAAAATTATTAAGTGAAAAAATTAAAAAATTAGAGTTGCAGCCGTTAGTGAGTGAAGTCCAGCTAAAGAAATTTGAACAGCAAATCACCCGGGGGATAATTCAAGGCGGTCGGATAATTGTCGGGGGCCGGAGACTGCGGGACGAAAAACATATTAAGGGTTATTTTCACGAGCCGACGTTAATGATCCATGTGAATAATAAGATGGAAATTATGCGGCAGGAAACTTTCGGGCCGGTGCTGCCGGTGATGGAGGTGGAGAGCTTTGATCAGGCAATTAAGCTGGCGAATGATTCTGATTATGGTCTAACGGCAACGGTGTTTACCAAAGCCAAAGAAAAAATCGCTAAGGCCCAAAAAGAGTTGGTGGCCGGGTCAGTGTATATTAATACGACTTTTGCTTGTCCGGTTGGTTCGCCGTGGACGGGTTTAAAAAAATCCGGTTTCGGCACTGAAGGCGGCAAGCACGGGATTTGGGAGTTTGTTCATAAAAAGCACTGGTATGTTGAGCGTTAAAATTCTGGGAGTAAGGGTGGATAGAGCGAGCTTAGAGGAGGCAGTGGAGTTGGTCGGTAGATGGGTAAGGCAAGATAAAAAAAGATATATTGCGACTATAAATCCCGAGTTTGTGATGTTGGCCCAGAAAGATGAGGAATTTAAAAAAATCTTAAATCAGGCGGATTTGGCAATCTGCGACGGAATCGGATTAGCGTGGGCCATAAAAAGGTCAGACCTTACAAGGTCTGACCTTTTAAGAGTTACGGGTACGGATTTGATGCTGGCATTAATTAAAAAAGGTTATAAAACGGTTTTAACCGGTGGTTTTAATAAAGTGGCGGAAAAGGCCGGTAAAAAACTGGGGGTAGTTGGTATGAGCGAACCCAATGTGGCAGAAATTAATAAAATTAAGCCGGATTTGCTGTTTGTGGCTTTGGGGATGGGAAAACAGGAGAAATGGATTGTTCACAATTTACCCAAATTAAAAGTTAAGGTAGCGATGGGGGTGGGTGGGGCGCTGGACCAAGTGGTGAAGCCGTGGTTAAGAGCACCCTTACGGGTGCAAGCGCTTGGGTTGGAATGGCTGTGGCGGTTGATGGTTCAGCCGTGGCGGATAAAAAGACAGTTAGCGCTAGTTAAGTTTATTAAATTATTTTTCCTGGATACCCAATAACCACAGAACAGCTTCTTTTTTGTAGCGGCGGTCGCCGCGGGAGTTGATACGGATGGCCGGCAGTTTGCCGCGTTTACCCCAGCGTTTGATGGTGAGTGGAGAGACACGTAAGAGTTCGGCCACTTCCCGGACAGTCAATAAATCCGGCAAAGATTCTAGAGAAATTTTAGCTTTTTGAGGCAGAGGTTTATCTTGTGATATATTTTGATTGTCCATTGTCTGTTCAAAAGCAGTCTAATTACTACTCAAACCATAATCAATATATCAAAGAGGATGGGAAGGTGTCAAGTAGAGTTATTTGAGCTCTACCTGAGCGCCAGCGGCTGTAAGTTTTTTCTTAGCAGCTTCGGCCTCTTCTTTCTTAAAAGTGCCGATTTCTTTCGGAGCGGCTTCAGCTAAGTCTTTAGCTTCTTTTAGACCTAAGGCTTGGTTGATTTCTCTTAAAGCCTTGATAACGCCGATTTTGTTGGCGCCAGCAGAGGCGAGAACAACCTGGTATTCGCTTTTTTCTTCAGCAGCCGCAGGAGCGCCTGCGGGAGCGGCGGGGCCAGCCTGCGCTAAAGCTATGGCTGGTGAAGCAGAAACACCAAATTTTTCCTCAAGAGCCTTAACTAAATCAGCTAATTCCAAAACGGAAAGTTTTTCGACTTCTTCGATGATTTTGGTTAATTTGGCAGAAAGTTTGTCTGTCATTTAGATTTCACCCCCTTGTCCGCCTTAACCTTGGCGATGGCGGATATCGCATAAACTAATTTTCTAATGTTACCGGCCAGAACGTTAACAATACCGTAAAGCGGGGATTTAAGCGTGCCGACGGTTTTGGCCAGAAGTTCGACTTTGGTGGGCAAGCTGGCTAATTGATTAACCTGGGTGTCAGTTAAGGGCTTTTTAGCCAAAAAGCCCAGTTTGATTTTCGGCAGTTCGTTGGTTTTGGCAAATTCGGCTAGGACTTTTATTGGGGCAATTTCGTCTTCGTAGGCGAAAAGTATCATGACCGGTCCGGTAAGACTGGCGGGGAGGGAGTATTTTTCTGCTTTTAAAGCCAGAGAAATGAGGCTGTTTTTGGCGACGATTAGTTCGGCGTTAACGGCCTTGACCTGATTTCTTAATTGGCGCTGTTGATTAACGGTTAAACCACGGTAATCGGACAAAACAACAGATTTAGATTTTTGGAGTTTTTCGGCAAGGGTTGAAACAGTAGTAAGATTTTGTTGACTTGGCATAGTTTCCTCGACAAGACTTATTTTAGCGCTTGTTGTCTTAGGACAAAGCTGATTTTATAACTATTGATTAACTGGTGTCAATGGCCTATAATTAGTAATATGACGCAAATTGAAAAAGAGCAATGGCAAGATCAACTATCAGATGATCGGATGCTGTATTGGTATAAAGTGCCGAGTGAAACAGGTTTAGTTAGTTATTGGATTAATTTAATTAAAAGGGGTCAGTCTAAAGAATCAGTTCCGAGCTTACTTTTATCGGTTGATGAAAAGACAAGAACGATAATAAGTCTTGTTCTTACCAGTCAGGACAAGAACATAGTTTTAGGCTTTGATGGGGTTGGTGATCCGACGCACGTTTCGATTATGACTGATTCTCGGATTTTTAATCTAAGCTATAATCTTTTGACAGGTGGAGTTGATTATAGAATGCCCAATGTTGGTTATTATTTAACAGATGAAACTAATGGTCATGTAATTCGGGATGTAGAGGGAAATAATTATTGCCTGGGTTTGGAATGGTTAAGCGATCAAACAATGATGACGGGGAGTGATTCGTGGAAAGATGAGTATTTAAAGATTGTAATTAAACCTTTATCAATGGACCAATTATTAGTTTTTTCGCCACATAACTGGGGAAAATCAGATAAAGCAGAATCAGTGGTGAGGATAATGGAGCGGGTAATGAGCGAAAGAATTATTCCAGTTGCAGTTTAATTGACGGGCTCATGGAGGAGCAGAGATACACAGTCGAAAAATTCTTGGGCTGGAGGGTAGCAATCACGGTGGCAATATTGGCGATCAGTTGTTCGTCTTTAAAGGAAAGTTTGCCGATGACTAAATGTAAAAGCGGGGCTTTGGGCTCGGATTTATAACGGAAAGCGCCGGCTTCCAGTTTTTTCTTCACCGCTTCGGGCTGGGGAGAAATTGTGCCGTTTTTCGGGTTGGGCATTAAGCCTTTGGGGCCTAAAATTTTGGCATATTTTGCCAATTTAGGCATAAATTGAGGTTCAGAAACCAAGACATCAAAGTCAATGACGCCGTCATTTAATTTGGCGAGCAGTTCTTCGGAAGCAATAACAACTTTTTGTTTCCGGCCGGTACCGTGAGGCAGCGACAGTTCACCGGATAATTTTTCGCAGGTTAAATTAGCGTGAAATTCGACGGTAGCATCAAATTTAACCTGAGAGATTTCCCGTAAGAGTTTGACGGCTTCAGGGATCGGGTAAGTTTTTTTCTTATCAACCAGCTTTTTTGAGTTTAGATAACGTTTCGAGCGATGATGCTTAACTCGTTTTTTAATTTTCTTAATTTCTTTAACAATCTCTTTTTCTTTTTTAATTGGTTCCTGGAGAGGAATTTCGGCCACGGGCAATGGTGCTTCGACAGTCTTTTTAGTCTTGGTTTTAGTGAGCTTTTGGCTTCTGACGCCGCTAGCTTTTAGCTGAGCGGTTTCGGATTGGGAGAGATCGACTAGAGCGATTTTCTTTTTGCCCATATTACTTCACTTTTATCCCCATTGAGCGGGCGGTGCCGCTAATAATTTTTTTAGCCGACTCTAAAGAAGTAGTATTTAAGTCATCCAGTTTTTCCCGGGCGATTTTTTCTATCTGACTCATTTTGATAGTGGCAATTACTTCTTTGCCCGGAGTGGCCGAACCTTTGGGAAGATTTAACTCTTTTTTAATCAGGGCGGCAACCGGCGGTTTTTTCAGTTCAAAAATAAAGGAGCGGTCTTCAAAAATGGTGACTAAAGCCGGGATAACTCCCTGCATGGTTTTGGTTTTTTCGTTATATTGCTTGCAAAACTCCATGATGGTCACGCCGTGCTGGCCCAAGGCCGGGCCGATCGGCGGGGCAGGGTTGGCCTTGCCGGCGGGAATATTCAGCTTGATGATAATTTTAATTTTTTTTGCCATAGATTCGACTTCGCTCACTATTAAAAAATCCCTGCGTCACAGCAAGGATTAAATTTCGGTCCGATGTTATCGTGACCTCCCTCGCTGTTGACGAAGTAGGGAAAGTATAACAAAGAATTAAGTTTAAAACAAGATCGTTTCAATTTTAATTATCATCACTATCTTCTTCAGGTTCGCTATAATCTGGATCTTGCCAAACTTTTCCATCCCATTCAGTATTATGTTTGATAATTTCTGGAGGAACACTTGGGGCGTCTGGGTTTGGATCTGGGTTTTGTGCTGGCGGTTCTTGTAACCAAAATTGATTTGATGTAATAAGCATATTATTTCTATTATATCTTCTGCACTTGCAGGAAGTCGAGTTCGACCGGGGTTTCGCGACCGAAAATGGAAACTAAAACCTTAATTTTTCCTCGTGTTTCATCCAAAGATTCAACCGAACCAAGAAAGTCAGCAAACGGGCCTTCAATGATCTTGACCGCTTCGCCAATGGAAAAGACGGATTTATATTTAGGCGCGGCCATGGCCATAAATTTCTGGATATTTTCCACTTCGCTTTTCGGCAGAGGGGTGGGTTGATTGCCGATGCCGACAAAGCCGGTAACCCCTTGGGTGGTGCGGACAGCCAGCCAGGAATCGTCGGTTAAAATCAGTTTAACCAGTAAATAGCCGGGAAAAAGTTTTTCTTTGATGGAGAATTTCTCGCCTTTTTTAATCTGGATTTTGTTTTGGGTAGGGATTAGAACTTCTAAAATATAGTCAGTTAAATTCATCGATTCAGCCCGTTGTTTTAGGGCTTGGGTGACTTTAAGCTCATGGCCGGAGTAGGTGTGGACGACGTACCATTTGGCTTTTGGGGAAGCGGAGTCGTTGATAACGACGTGGTTGGTGTTATCCTTTTCTTCCTGTTCGATGACAATATCAGTCATAATTTATTTTACTAATAAACCAACAAAATTGGTAAAGACATAATCAAGGCCGCCGATGAAGGCGCCTGTCGCCACACTGACGGCAATCACGATGATTGTCAGCCGCAAAACCTGTTTTTTGTTCGGCCAGACAACCTGCTTTAATTCAGCGATCGACGCTTTGATAAAGTTTTGTGATTCTATCATGATTTAATATGTTATACTAGAGTTTGCTTATGGGCAATAGAAAGATAACTAAGGCAGTAATTGCGGTAGCCGGTTACGGAACGAGATTTTTACCGGCCACGAAAAATCAACCCAAGGAAATGCTGCCGATTATCGATAAACCGGTGATCCAGTATTTAGTTGAAGAAGCGGTTAATTCCGGAATTAAGGACATTATTTTAGTCACCCGGTTTGGGCAAACATCTTTGGAAAATCATTTTGATTCAAATTTAGAGCTGGAAATTCAACTGATGAAAAACGGCAAGAAAAAAGAGTTAGAAGAAGTCCAACGGGTTTACCGGATGGCGAATTATATTTACGTGCGGCAGGGAAGGCATTTGCCTTACGGTAACGGCACGCCGCTTCTATGCGTTCAGGATTTATTGGCCCCGAACGAGCGGTTTATTTACATGTTCGGCGATGATTTAGTGTTATCCAAAAAGCCATGCACGAAACAGATCATGGAGTATTCGGATAAAAAGAACGGAGCGGTCACAGTAGCGGTTCAGGAAGTGGCCAAAAGCGAAGTGAGCCGTTACGGGATTTATAAGCTACAAAAAGGGAGCAATGACCGGGTGCAAAGCGCGGTGGAAAAGCCGGAACCGGAAAAAGCGCCGTCGCGCTTAGCGCAGTTCGGCCGGTTTATTTTAAACACGGACATTGTCAAGATTTTAAGAAAAAACCAACAAGAGAATAAATTGGGTAAAAGCAATGAATTGTGGTTGATTGATGCCATTATTGAATATGCCAAAGGACGGCCGGTTTATGCGGCCAGGCTTGAGGGAAAATGGATGACGACCGGTGATCCGCTGCGGTATTTAGAGGCGACGGTAGAGTTTGCTTTGGCGCGACCGGATATGGCCCCGGATTTTAAAAAATATTTAAAAACACTGGATTTAAGTTAATGAGACGCATCGGTGCCCATTTGTCAATCAGCGGCGGATTGGATAAAGCGGTGGAAGCGGCCGTCAGAATGGGTGGAAACTCTTTACAGATTTTTTCTTCGAGCCCGCGGATGTGGCTAGCGGCTCTACCTAAAGAGGATGAGGTCAAAAAATTTAAAGCGACGGCTCTACAAGATGATATTCAGCCAATTTTTATTCATGCTAAGTATTTAATTAATTTAGGTTCGGATAAAACCGAGCTGGTGGCCATTTCCAAAAAGTCTTTAAAACACGATTTATTAGTTGCCAGCTTAATCGGCGCCGAAGGAGTAATTGTTCATTTGGGCAGCCATCAGGGCCGGGGATTCAGTGCGATACAGGAACAATTAGTGAATAGTATTAAAGAGATATTACAGGATAGTTCTAAAGAGTCAGAGCTGATTATTGAAAATAGTGCCGGACAGAAGGGTAAAATATGTTCTCAATTAAGTGAAATTAGCTTGTTAATGACAGCTATTAATGATAGTAGAATTAGGTGGTGCTTGGATACCTGTCATGCCTGGGGGGCAGGGTTTTCCTTCGCTAAAGATTTGGAAAATACCCTGCAGCAGTTTGATCTAGTTAAATCGTTGGTTTGCCTGCACGTCAATGATTCAAAAGGGGTGTTAGGCGGCGGGTTGGACAGGCACGAAAACTTAGGCAAAGGTAAAATGGGACTGGAAGAATTGGCAAAATTCGTTAATTATCCGGCTTTTAAAGATTTGCCTTTGATTATTGAAACGCCGGGATTTGACGGACACGGGCCGGATAAAAAGAATTTGGAAATATTAAAAAAATTAGCCAATGAATAAAAAAATATTTTATTTAATAGGGTTACTAATAGTAATCGGGATAAGTTTGTTTTATTTATGGTCAAGGCAAAAGGGAAATTTTTTATCGCCGGCGTCAAAGTGGATTTTTACAGAGAAACCACTGCAAAAATACAGCTTTCCGGAATTAAGAAAACGAGTGTTTCAGCCGGAGGGAATTTGGGTAGAGGGAGGTAAGTTTTATTATTGGGTGGAAAACAAAAAGGTCAGCGGAAAAATTAATCAGCCGGCAGGCGAAGTGCCGGCGGACGGATGGCCGGTAGTGATTATGGTTAGAGGCTATGTGGATAAGGAAATTTTCCAAACCGGAATCGGGACTCAACCAGCCGCGCAATATTTTGCCAAAAACGGTTTCTTAACTTTAGCGCCGGATTTTTTGGGCTACGGTGAGTCGGATAAAGCACCGGAGAATGACTTGGAAAACAGGTTTTTATGCCCGGTGGAAGCGCTGCAGTTAATTGCGTCAGTGAAAATGTTACCGCAGGCGAACGCGGACAAAATTAATATTTGGGGGCATAGCAACGGCGGTCAGATTGCCTTATCAGTTTTGGAGATTTCCGGAAAAAACTATCCGACGGTTTTATGGGCGCCAGTATCCAAACCGTTTCCATACTCAATCCTTTATTACACGGACGAGTATGATGATTATGGCAAAGCGCTGCGGAAGTTAATTGCCGGCTTTGATACCCAATACGACGCCAATGAGTTTTCGATCCATAATTATTATGACTGGGTTCAGGCATCGGTCCAAATTCACCAGGGAACGGCCGATG
Source organism: Candidatus Beckwithbacteria bacterium (assembly GCA_026397255.1). Taxonomy (NCBI): domain Bacteria; phylum Candidatus Beckwithiibacteriota; species Candidatus Beckwithbacteria bacterium. The sequence goes on from JAPLVF010000014.1 coordinate 12,454, forward strand.
AGTCGGTTCCCTTGAAATGGTCGCAGGATTTGGAGAAAAATTTAAAAGATAAAGGGAAGACAGTAAAACTTTATATTTATCCCGGAGCGGATCATAATTTACAACCGGGTTGGGATGAAGCAGTGCAAAGAAGCCTAGAGTGGTTTAAAGAAAATTGATTTTTAGTCAGTAATACTATAAGATATTGGAAATATGGCGAGGTTAGAAGTAGTTTCAGAACTTCAAGCAATAGAAAAATTAGAGCAAAGTCCACTGGAAAAATTTCCAGAATTATGGACAGAGGTAAACGGGACTCCAACCATTCATATCTCACTGGTTAAGGCTTTAATTGTCAGAAAAGATGGACAAGAAACAGGTCCGAAAGATGGAAAATTCAGGACAACAATTTACATAACAATGGAAGCTTTAGAAAAACAGGGAGTGAGGCCGAAGGATAAAAAATTTTGGGACGTTGAGTATCTTAGGCATTTTTGGCAGCAATTTCAAGGCGGTGCAGATAACTATAGAAGAGTCTATCAAATGCAAGAGATTGACAGTAATGTTCTGGAGAGATTGAAAGCATTAAAACCAAAAGTTAAAGTGGACAGATGGACTACGGCGGCGGAAAAAACTCCAAAATTAATAGAATTTTCTGAAATTAATGTTTCTGAACATGATGAGGAATATTCACCTATCAATCGGTTAATCGAACTGGGGCGGAAGAAATCTTATGTCACTTTTGACGACATTGTGCATTTTTTCCCGGAGGCCGAACAGGATGCGGGACAGTTGGAAGAAGTTTTTGCCGGACTGTTAAGCGAGGGGGTGGTTTTTTTGGAAGATGCGTCGACTGGTGAACCTTTGGATGACGAACTGATGGGTGCGGAAGAAACCGAAGCTGAGACAAAGACGGAAGCGTTGCCTGATGATTATCTGGCCAACATTGATGTTGATGATACCATCGGGTTGTACCTTAAAGAAGTTAGTCGGGTGCCGCTTTTAACCGCTACCGAAGAAGTGGGGTTGGCCCAAAGTATCGAGCGTGGCAGAATGGCCCGTGAAGAATTGGCCCGCGGCAAAACTTTTCCCAGCCGCCGCTTAGAACTGCATCAAATTATTGAGGATGGTTGGGTTAGCCGTGAGCACCTAATTAATGCCAATGCCCGTCTCGTTATTTCGGTAGCCAAGAAATATATGGGTCGTGGCGTGCCTTTTCTTGATTTAATTCAGGAAGGGAACATTGGTCTGATGCGGGCTGTCAAGAAATTTGATTACCGCCGCGGCCACAAATTCTCCACCTATGCGACGTGGTGGATCCGTCAGGCCGTGAGTCGCGCCATTGCCGACGAAGGCCGCACTATCCGTGTACCGGTCCACATGGGCGATCAGATTAATAAAATGTTACGTGTTCAGCATCAACTGACCCAAGGTTTGGGACGGGAACCGTCAGTGGAGGAATTGGCTGTCGCACTCAATACCCAGCCCAAGAAAGTTGAGAATATGATTGCAGTGGCACAGCGGCCGCTTTCATTGGAGACACCGACTGATGATGAGGAAAGCTCTGTTCTCGGCGATTTTATCGAAGATGATGAAATCTCCCCGCCGGATGAGGCGACTGCGGATTTGTTACGTGAACACTTGAGTGGATTTCTGAATGGCTTACCCCCGCGTGAAGCCAGGGTTCTGCAACTGCGTTACGGTTTACTGGACGGACAGGCTTATACTCTTGAAGAAGTCGGTCAGAAGATGGGTGTTACCCGTGAGCGTATCCGGCAAATTGAAGCTCAGGCATTATCCCGTCTGCGTCACTTGGCAGTCAGGCGGAAATTAAGAGATTATTTGGGATAGTAAAGCAGGGGTGGAAGGATTTGAACCCTCACGAGAGCTTTTGGAGAGCTCCATGCTACCGTTGACATCACACCCCTTTGTTAAAACTATTTTAACATATGCTTGTTATAATTATTGAGTGTCTGACAATCGCTTAACTAAAATTTTACTGGTAATATTGCTGTGTTTATTTTACGGCTTGTTTTTGAGTCACAAAATTAATTTGGTCACGGCGGATCTGGGAAGGCATTTGGTTAACGGACAAGTTTTCTGGGAAAAAGGCCAGATTTTGAAGACAAATACCTATTCTTATACAGAAACCGATTATCCGGTTTTAAATCATCATTGGTTGAGTGGAGTGATTTTTTACAAAATTTGGCAAATAGGCGGATTTAGCGGTCTGCAGCTATTTTATATTTTGTTGTCAACGGCGGCTTTGGGGCTAATGTTGTGGTGGGCGTATGGCTCCGGTAATTTACTAATAACGACTTTATTGGCCTTGCCGGTGATTAATTTATTGGCAGAACGGACAGAGATCAGGCCGGAGGTATTTACTTACTTTTTTGTCAGTGTATTTTGGTTAATTTTGACAAAGTTTAAAGATAATCAGAAGACAAAATGGATTTGGCTGTTGCCGGTATTACAAATAGTGTGGGTTAATACTCACATTTATTTTTTCCTCGGGCCGGGCTTAATCGGCTGTTTTTTATTGGGTAAACGGAGGTTTAAATTATTGACTGTTTTTATAGTTGATTGCTTGGCAATAATGGTTAATCCGTATGGAGTTAAGGGGTTGCTGGCGCCGCTGACGATTTTTAATAACTACGGTTACCGGCTGGCGGAAAATCAGCCGGTGTGGATGATTGAAAAAATACTCAGCAACCCGCATTATTTGGTGTTTAAAATAGTATTTTTACTGCTAGTGGCCAGTTTTATTTTTGTCTTTATCAAACAAAGAAAAGTAGCGGTGACTAATTTATTGGTAGCGGTGGCGATCAGTGCGGCCGGGTGGCTGGCGATCAGGAATTTTGCCTTATTTGGTTTACTGACTTTACCAATTATGGCGGTTAATTGGTCAGGGATTGCCAAAAATAGTCAAAATCAGTCATTTCTAGGGGTGACGGCGGTAGCAGTGGGAATAGTCGTTTACAGCCTGACGCATCAATTCGGTTTAGGTCTGGAAGTTAATAATCAAAAAGCTGCCGAGTTTTTTATTAAAGAAAACTTATCCGGCCCGATTTTTAACAATTATGATATCGGCAGTTACTTAATTTATTATTTTTATCCGCAGGAAAAAGTGTTTGTGGATAATCGGCCGGAAGCTTACACGGCAGATTTTTTTACTAAAGTTTATGTGCCGATGCAGGAAGACGATCAGGTGTGGCAGAAACAGCTGGAAAAATATCAATTTCAGGCGATTATTTTTTCGATTAAGGACTTTACGCCGTGGGGACAGCAATTTTTAATTCAGAGAGTGAAAGATCCGGAATGGGCGCCGGTTTATGCTGATCAAAGAGTCATCATTTTTTTGAAGAGAAATGAAAAAAATGCGCCGGTGATCTCTCAGTTTGAGTTGCTGAAAGAGCGGTTCAGAATAAGTGGACCCGGAGGGAATTGAACCCTCTACTCTTCCATGCCATGGAAGCATGTTACCGGTATACCACGGGCCCGGAAATTTATTTTAATTTACTGGTTTCTTTGTGAATGGTGTGTTTACGGCACTTGCGGCAATACTTGGTTAACGCCAATTTTTCCGGAGTATTGGTCCGGTTTTTTTGGGTAATGTAGTTTTGCCGATTGCAGACGGAACACTTAAGAGCAATCAGTCCGCGCGGGCCTTTAGATTTTTTTGCCATAGACTGAAATATTAGCAGTAATTAGTGTTTTTGGCAATTTGGAGCCGTCTCCGGGATTTGAACCCGGGACCCCGCCCTTACCATGGGCGTGCTCTACCAACTGAGCTAAGACGGCGTGCTTGCACTGAGCAAAGCGAAGTGCTGGGGGCAGGGTTCGAACCTGCGTAGCCGTAAGGCACGTGTTTTACAGACACGGGTAATTGACCGCTCTACCACCCCAGCTTTTTAACTTCATGCTATTATAGCAATATGACTACAGTTTTGATAAGGAATAAAGTTGATGAAGAAGGCTTAAATCAAGCCAAAAAAGATTACGGCGAATATATTAAAGTGGTTGTAGATATAAAAACAAAATTAATAACAATCGGGGGGGAATGGCATGCAGGCGGAGAGAAAATATTGATAGCCAATGGAAGCAAGCAGAGCGATTTGTGGGGCGGCGGAATTAATTTAAAAAATCAGCAGTTTGATTATACAGCCTTGATTAATATCCGCGGTCAGACAAACCCCAGCCATGTGATTATGGATGTAAAAATAAGAGAAAAATTTGATAAAATTGTGAGAGAAAAACTAAATTTATGAATCATAAAAAAAATTTATCGGCAGATTTAATGAGGATTGGGGAGTGGTTGTATCATGGCGAGATAAATTTGGCCAGCCAATTTTTGGAGAGAGATATCAAGTTGTATGGAAATAAGGGACTGAAAATTGGTAATTTACCTGCCGGGTCATGGTTAAATAAGATAAAAAATCTAAGCGGAGAAAAATTGAAGGCGGCAGAGAAGGCGTGGACGGCGGCGGCAATTTTGGTTTAGTTTTTTTATAGTTGAGCCGCCTCTCAGATTTGAACTGAGGACCTTCGCTTTACAAAAGCGTTGCTCTACCACTGAGCTAAGGCGGCGTGGAAGAATACAAACTACCCTACACATGGTCGTTGGTTGAAACTGTTCCCCGAACTAAAGTTCAAGGTGGAAAGCTAATCAAAAATCCACAGATTTCTGGTATAATGCCTTCCTTATAGAAAGCGTTGAGGAAAAATTTTTCAACTTGTCAACGCGCCCGGTAGGGCAGTAAAATCATTATAGCAGGTTGTCAAGCATTATGAATCAAGCCCTTAGTACACCAGAAACGCATGCAGAAGCACTAGAATGGAATAAGATTATCAATGAGCAGGCGGACACCAAAGCTGGCCTTGATGAGTTAACCGGTGCCTATAACAGAAAAGGACTTAGAAGACTTTTAAGAAAAATGATTGCGGTTCCTGATAAATATAAAGATATTAACGGTCAGGATTTGGTTGGACAAAAAGTAGCGGTTTTAATGCTGGACTTAGACCATTTTAAAAGAATAAATGATATGTATGGTCATGGAGTTGGAGATAGAGTCCTTAACTCTTTCGCCCGACTTTTATTAAGGAATATTCATAACACTGATGCTTTAGTAAGAGTGGGGGGAGAGGAATTTTTACTGATACTGTTTGGAGAAGATAAATCCGGCAGAGCAACATACGAGGGAATTGATGAGAGATTAAAAGAATTGCCAATTTTAACAGGGAAAAATTCCAAGACAATGAGGGTGAATTTTAGCGCTGGTTTATGTGAGGTTGGTTGGGATAAAATGGTTAAGATTGCCGAAACGGATGACAGTCAATTAACGAACGTTTTTGCAGATGTTTATAAGCCGGCGGACAGGGCTTTATATCAGGCAAAACAAAGAGGAAGAGGTCAATTAGTAATTGCTTCAGAGCAGTAAATTCGTAATCACATTTATCACCGGCATAATGAGTTTGATGGCTAAAGATGAGCCGCCGATGGGGAGAATTAACAAAATCAGTAAAACCGTACCGTAAGAGCGCATAAAGTCGTTGTATTCGTCAGCCCAGTCTAAAGGCAAGATGCCGTAAAGGATTTTAGAACCGTCAAGCGGGGGTATGGGCAGAAGATTGAAAATAGCCAGGTTAACATTAATAATAATTAAGGGAAGAAAAATAAGAGATAAGAGAGGGATGCCGGAAAGTTTGGTAATAATAGAAAGAATAGTGGCTAAAATCAGATTGCTGGCCGGACCGGCAAGAGAAATTAAGGCGGCGTCGCGTTTGGGGTGGCGCAGGTTAAAGGGGTCAAAAGGGACGGGTTTGCCCCAGCCGAAATGGAAAAATAAAAGCATCAAGGTGCCGATGGGGTCAAGATGGTTTAAGGGGTTAAGACTTAAACGTTTCATTAGTCTGGGAGTAGGGTCGCCTAATTTATCGGCCACCAGGGCGTGGCTAAATTCATGAACAGTTAGGGCGATTAAAAGCGCGGGAATAAAAATCAGGAAATCATTGAACATAATTTTAAATTAACCTAATTATTCTAATTGACCTAATTGACCTAATGAATTATAGTATATCCTGATATGTCACACAGGTGTCAAAAATGCGGTAAAGGTATCCAGTACGGGCATTTTGTATCGCATGCCAAAAACAGGGTATTAAGAGTATTCCAACCCAACTTAAAGCGGATAACGGTAATGGTTGACGGGAAAAAACAGAGAATGATTTTGTGTACCAGCTGTGTCCGCGCATTTAAGAAGCAAAATTTTAAATAAAAATTTCCTGCCCGGAAAAGCAAGTATGGTAGGGGGGATCGAGTTAAGTAGTTTGGAAAAGCTGGTGACGGCAAGAGACGTGGGGTCTTTTATTCTTTTTATGGTAAATAGCCATATGGTTGAAGAAAATTTGGGAACACTGGAACAGAAATACCATGAAGCGGTTAACTTATGTGGCTACCCTTTTGTAATTAAAGAAGCATTAAGGAATATGATGGCAAGCCCGGCTGGGTTAGATAAGGACACAGGAGAGTTAAAACCCAAAGCACGGGAATTAATAGGGAAATTAGCGATTGATGGATATTTAGATAGTTTTGTCCAGGAAATTAAAGCTGAAGTTCAAGCTCCTCAAATATAGAGACGGTTTTTATTAATATAGGCGGCAATTTTTTCAGGAACGAGGTGGTTAATGGTTAGGCCGGCTTGGAGGCGTTTGCGGACAATGGTAGAGGAAATATTGGTAATGACTTGTAAAGGATGTTCCAGAGTTTTCATGTTGGGATAAAGCGGCTGAAAAGTAAAGCCGGCGCGGGGGTAGATGTAAAAAGTCATGAGTTTTAATAATTTCTGCCAGTCATTCCAGAGGTCAAAAGTTTTTAACTGGTCCGAGCCCATCAGGAAAGAAAATTGGTGCTGCGGATAAGTCTTTTTTAAAAATTTAACCGAGTCAATGGTTTGTCCGGACATTTTTTTATCGATTTCGCAGGTTTGGACTTTAATGCGGTCCGTGGCTAATAATTTTGCCATGGCGAGGCGGAAATTGACCGGAGCTAAATCGTTATTTTTGACAAAAGTGTGCTGGTAGGTGGGCAGAAGCCAAATTTCATTTAAGTTTGGGATTAAGTCAAAAGTCTGGGTTAAAACAATTTCGTGGCCGAGGTGCGGTGGGTTGAAACTGCCGCCGAAAAGAGTTATATTCATGTCTTATTGTAACAGAAAAGGAGACATATGGCTGAAAAAGCCCCGATTCCCGTAGTAGGATTTGATTGCGGGAAATTCCCAAGAGATTTATTAGAACAGTTTGGAGAGACAGCTGAAAGTATCCAGGTGAATATATTAAAGTTAGCAGGTTTAATGATCGTGAATGAACGATGTAGGAAAATTTTTGAAGAAGAGATTGGTAGGCCAATAACCGAGTATTTTAAAGAAATTGCCGATAACCCGCTTGAAACTGTTTCCAAGTAATTGGCTGTTTAGCTTCAAGCTGGAGCAAATTTTTGGGTAGAAGCTTTAAGGTTTTTTTATTGGGCATAGTAGTCCAGACACCCGGCCAGGGGAAAAGCGCGCGGATTTTACGGTCTAGGGTTGGGGATTGGCGGGATTTTTTAAATTCTTCCCAAGAGATAAAGCCGTCTTGTTTGGTAAATTTACGGGTGAAGGTGGCTTGCGATTCGTCTTGTTTTTTTTGAGTAATTTTATTGTTCAAATAAGCAGGGAGGATGTTAACTAAAAGGTTCGCACCTTTAGTAAAACAGCGTTTCAGTAAATCCGGGGTGGTGTCGTCAGGTAAAATCGGTACTTTTTCCTGGGCGACAATCGGACCGGCGTCAAACTGATCAGTCATTTGAATAATGGAAATCCCCGATTCGGTTTCTCCTTTTAAGATTTGGCAAGGAACAGGCGTGGAGCCGCGGTAACGGGGCAAAAGCGAGGGGTGGAGATTGAGACCAGCGCTCTTTAGTTTTTGGCCATAGTCGGCGCTGATAACCAGATTGGTTTTGTCCGGCTGGTCAACAAGAGTATAGCCGGCCTGGATTAGGGCTTTTTTAACAATAGCCGAGTTGGCTGAAGAACCGAAGAAAAGAATAGAAATTGGCGGCATAGATACAGTATAATAGGAGTATGCCGTTAGGAAAACAACAATTAGCGAGCTGGCTGGACGAACATCGGGGTTTATGGTGGTGGGTGGCAGATGTGACGAAACTATCTGATGAAAGTATTCTTGAGGGAGTAATGAATTACGGCGACTGGGCAGATTTTTTACAGCTAAAAAAATGGTGGGGGTTAGATAAAATCCGTCTGTTATTTGAAAAAATGACCACCCAGAGGCGGGTTAATTTGCGGCCGCCTGTCCGGGTTTTGTTTAATGATTATTTAACTTTTCATGCTGACTAAAATTTTAACAAAAAATCAGCAGGAATTACTGCCTTTAATCAGCCAATTCTCTCCGCAGTTTTATTTGGTTGGCGGAACGGCGTTGACGCTGCAGTTGGGCCATCGGCGGTCGATTGATTTTGATCTGTTTTCAGAGAAAGATTTTAGAAATGACCTGATTATTAAAAAAATTAACCGGTATTATCCGATCAGCCAAACTTATATTAATAGTAAAGATGAATTAACAGTTAAGGTAAATCAGGTAAAAATGAGTTGGTATAATTTTCCTTTCGTTGTACCGCACGAAGTTAGTTGCGAAAAAATCATCACCATGCCGGATGTATTAACGATCTCTGCCATGAAAGTTTATGCCTTGGGCCAGCGGGCGAAATGGAAGGATTACGTGGACTTGTATTTTATTTTCAGAAAATATTCGTTAGTAGAAGTTGTCAATCGGGCGAGTCAGTTATTTCCTAATCATATTAATGAACGTTTGCTGCGGGAGCAACTGGATTATTTTGCGGATGTTGATTATTCCGAAGATATAGAATACCTGCCGGGAATGGCGGTGAAAGATGAGATTATCAAAGAGGAGTTAAAAAAAATTGCAGTCAGTTAAAACGGATTTTTAACTGGTTTGAGGTGGTCGCGGCCGGAGCCGAAATAAAGCTGTTCATCTGACTTTTTAATATAATCAATAAATAAGATGCCGTTTAGGTGGTCGAGTTCGTGCTGAAAGTAAATCGAGTAAGGGGCGGTCAGGCGGACTGTTTTTGTCAGACTGCTGAGAGTTTGGTAGGAAACTTTAATTTTTACCGGCCGGTCAACAAAGCCGTAGTAACCGGGGAAAGACAGACAACCTTCAAGAAATTGGTCGTTTTTGGGTAAAGACGAAAGCATTTTTTTTGAAGATTTTAAAATCTGGGGATTAATAATTACTTCAATTTTTTTAGTAGGGAACATCATGACAAAGACACGCCAAAGAGAGCCGATTTGGTTGGCGGCCAGGCCGACGCCGAGCGGTTCCCGGGGATCGGGAATAACCGTGGCCAGCAAATTTTTGGCCAGCTCGCGAATTTCTTCGTTAATAGTTTTGACAGGTTTAGCGGTTTGGCGCAGGATGGGGTTAGGGTAATTTAATATCATAATTAGGTTTTAATTCCAGGGCTTGCTGAAGAGCTTGTTTAGCCAGTTGAGTTTGGTTTATTTGCTCATAAATCAGGCCTAAATTATAGTAAAGCTTGGCATCGGTGGGGGCCAGATAAATGGCTTTTTGAAGAGATTCGACAACATTTTGAGTATATTTTGTATCCAAGCTGCTTAAAAGCAGAAAAACTTTAATCCGGGATTTCCAGTAATTTAAGTGGACAGGGTTGGCTTGAATCACCTGGTCAGATTGGCTAATGGCCTCTTTAAGATAAAGGCCGCTTAATTTGGCGGCTTCGGTGGAGACCTGAGGGTTAGAGATTTGTCCGGAATAAAGATAAGCTAATTTAGCCAGGCTTTCGCTGTAGTCGTTCCGAAAAAGCGGTTCATTGGGTGAGAGGTCCACGGCCTGTTTTAAAGTTTGCGCGGCGCGGGGGATTTGGTTGGCATTGAGTAAATTGTGGCCTAAATTAAAAATTTTGTCGGCGCGCCAGAGATTAATAATAAAGATTAAAGAATAAAGATTAAGGAATAAAATAGTAATGATAAAAAGAGATTGCCATTTGTTTAGAGAATAATTTGAATTTTTTGATATTGTTAGCCTAGGAGTTTGAAAGTTAACGGCGAAGGCGGGAAATAAGAAGAAAAATAAAGCGACCGGGACGACGGAAAAGCCAAAAAAATTGGTGATTAAAATAGAAATAAAGCCTAAAAGAAGGGCAATAGCGTTTAGGGAGTAGGGCCTAGATAAAATCCAGATTAAAACCCAGAAGATAAATAATAAATAGGTGCCGAGGCCGAAAGCGCCGGTGGTAGCGAGATAGTTGACATATTCGTTATGGGCCTTGTTGTACAAGAAATCCCATTCGGAGAGCAGATTGTGGGCCGCGGGACGGAAGTTGTAATAAGAATAAGCGAAAGTCTCCACGCCGGAGCCAAAAACCGGATAGTGCTTCCAGACATCAAAGGCTCCCTGCCAGACGACGCGGCGGATTAACAAGGAAGAGGAACCGCCGAGCCGGGTGAGATTTTCCTCATTAATCAATTGGAGTGTTTTTTGATTATTGACGGCTAGCGGTGAAGACAGTAAATAATAACTGCCTCCGGTCAGTAAGGCGGCGATTAGAATAATTTTTAACAATCGTTTTTTGACTAGAAAAAAAACAAAGATTAAAAAAAGAGTAATTAAGGTAGCCCCCAAGCCGGACTGGCTTTTGGTGAAGTAAATGGTAAGTAAAAAAATTGGGGCGAGCCAGCGGGATAAAGGCACCAGAGCAATCAGGTAGGCGGCGAGCCAGTTAGGTTGGCCTAAGGTCGAAAAGACCCGGCTTTGGACATCCTGGACCCAAATAGTTTTATCAATCCCGAAATGTTCGGCGATAGCGTAAAGAGAAACAATCACAGCGGTTGATAAAATTACTTTTAAGCTTTTTTTAACCGAAATATTATTAGAAACAAAGGCAAAATAAAGAGTGAGATAACAGATGGTGGATATCAAACCGCCGTGAAAGCGGGAATAGTAGCCCCAGAGTGAGGTGTGGACGTCAATCGAAAAAACCGTCGAAAGAATTTGGGAGAGTAAAAATAAAACTAAAGGAATGTCAAACGGCGTCCGGCTGATGAGAATTTTTTTATTAACAATCATTTTAATAATCCAAGCTGAGGCAATAATTACCGTTAAGAAATAAACCGTAAGCATTTTATTAAATTCAAACAGCTCGTAGTTGTAAGGGGTGAGAATCAGGGGAACGATGATAAATAAGGCGTAAAAAGAGAATTCGATGACTTTTGAACAGATTTTATTGAGGTTCATAAGCAAAGTATAACATGATAGAATAAAATTCATGTTAGATAAATTGTTCGGACTTTTCAGTTATGATTTAGCGATTGATTTAGGGACGGCGAACACAGTGATTTTGGTGTTAGGTAAAGGGGTGGTGGTGAGGGAACCGACGGTGATTGCCAAAAGAAAAAAAACCAAAGAATTATTAGCAGTGGGTTCTGAAGCCAAAAAAATGTTAGGGAAAAATCCGGCAGGGATTGAGGTAATTAAGCCTTTGGAAGACGGGGTAATTGCCGATTTCGATGCTACCCGGGAAATGCTGAAGCACTATTTTGAGGAAATCCACCAGCACGTGGGTTTGATGCCTAAGTTGGCGCGGCCGAAAGTATTAATCGGTATTCCGGCCGGAGTGACTGAAGTAGAAAAGCGGGCGGTGCAGGAGGCGGCGTTGTCCGCCGGCGCCCGAGAAGCATTGTTGGTGGAAGAACCGTTGGCATCGGCGATCGGCGTGGGTTTAAAAATTGACCGGGCGGAAGGACGGTTAATTGTGGACATTGGCGGCGGCACGACAGAAATTGCCGTGATTTCGTTAAACGGAATTGTGCTTAATAAATCACTGCGTTTGGCCGGGGAAGAAATGAATGAAGCCATTATTAAGTCGGTCCGGCTAAAACACGGGATGTTACTGGGAGAGACAACGGCGGAAGATGTGAAGATTAACATTGGTTCGGCAATCCCCTTTGAAAAAGAAAAAAGTTTTGTGGTGCGCGGCCGGGATATGGAAAAAGGCTTACCGCGGTCGTTAAAATTAAAAAGCAGTGAAGTTCGGGAAACCATCGCGCCGGTAGTTCAGGAAATTATTGGGGCCATTGCTCAGACAATTGAAGAAACACCGCCGGAGCTGGTGGCAGATATTTTAAAACACGGGATTATTATGGCCGGGGGCGGGAGCAAACTTTATGGTATTGACAAGGTGGTGACGGAAATTACCAAAATGCCGGTTTGGGTGGCGGAAGAACCTCAGGATGCGGTGGTGAAAGGCTGTGCCAAGCTTTTGGCGGATGGAAAACTTTTAAGTGAGCTTAGGGTGCGAAGGGGGCTAAGATGAGTTTCATGCCTTGCTGGTGACGTTGGCGCAAGTCACTAATTGTGTTTTTCAGCGAAGGTTGCCGGGGAACTTCCAGTTGGTAGATTTGAGCGTCGGGCGAGCCGGCGGATTGAACCGGCGGCAGTTTCGATGGGACAATTAAAATCGGAAATAAAATATAAATTAAAGCTAGGGTAAGAATGAAGACGAGGGAGTGCCAAAGAATGCGGACAGACATACAATAGTTATACAATAATGATAAATATATGTCCAGATTAACTTGGTTTTACTGTTTGTTAATTCTTTCAACCGGGATTTTGGGAGTCCGGTTAGTTTATTTACAAATTTTTGAAGGGAAATATTACCAAATTCTGGCGGATGAAAATCGGGTGAAGCAGAAGATTTTAGCGGCAACAAGAGGAGAAATTTTTGACCGGTACGGGGAAAAATTAACAGTGAGTGAAGCGACTGGGCATGTTTTAGGTTATACGGGCGAAGCAGATGAGCAGGAAGCGGAGCAATTTTATTTGGGGGCAATTGTGGGTAAGACTGGCTTGCAAAAGCAGTATGACCAAAAATTAAGAGGAACTGACGGTTTTTCGATTGTGGAGCAGGATGCCAACGCGCAGGAATTAAGAGAATTAAAAAGAATTGAGCCGACCACGGGGGAAGATTTAAAGACGACTTTGGATGCCGGTTTGCAGAAAAAAGCCTATGAATTATTAAATCACCGGAGAGGGGCGGTGGTGGTCAGCGACCCGAACACCGGAGAAATTTTGGCGTTGGTTTCCAGTCCCGGGTTTGACCCGAAGAATTTAGGAAAATATTTAAACGATAAAAATCTAGCGATGTTTAATCGAGCCTTAGGGGGTGAATATCCGCCGGGTTCAACTTTTAAGGTAATTACGGCTGTCGGGGCTTTGGAAGAAGGGGCAATTGACGGCCAAACACAAATTGAGGATACCGGGGAAATCGTCATCGGTCCCTACCGTTACACTAACTGGTATTTTACCCAATACGGGAAAAAAGAAGGATGGATAAATATTGTTAAAGCGTTAGCGCGGAGTAACGACGTCTTTTTTTACCAATTGGGAGAAAAACTAGGGATAGCCAAAATGGCGGATTGGGCCAAGTATTTTGGTTTCGGAACGGAGACGGGGGTGGATTTGGCCGGTGAAGCCAAAGGGTTAATGCCGGACCCGGTCTGGAAAAAAGAAGTGATGAAAGAAGATTGGTATACCGGGGACACGTTTATCACCGCGATCGGGCAAGGACATGTGTTGACCACACCACTACAGATTAACCAAATGATGAGCATAGTTGCCGCAAAAGGAAACTTATGCCGGCCAACACTGACTAAAGACAGGATTGATTGTAAAAAGTTAGATATTAGTCAAAAGACGATTAATTTAGTGACGGAAGGGTTGAAACAGGTGTGCGAGACCGGGGGGACAGCCTGGCCGTTTTTTGATTACAAAGTTAAAGTGGCGGGAAAAACCGGGACGGCGGAGTTTGGGCCTGGCGTTAAATCGGAACCAGCCCAGACGCACGCTTGGTTTACGGGTTTTGCACCTATAGACAAACCTCAAATTACGGTGACGGTGTTACTGGAAGGAGCGGGTGAAGGGTCATATCAGGCGGCGCCGGTGGCCAAAGATCTGTTAAGCTATTGGTTTGAAAGGCAGTAAAGAATGGATCAAAATGAGCTCAAATATTGGGTGGGATTAAGCGGATTCAGGGGTTTGGGAATAAAACGGTTAAAGTTATTAAGGCAGTATTTTGGCTCAATCAAAAAAATTTATGAGGCGAATTCAACAGGTTGGATAAAATTAGGGATTAAACCAGAAATGGCTAAGAATTGGCAAAAAAGGGACTTGGATAAAGAGATGGAGGTGTTGGCAAAGAGTTTGATTAAAGTTATTACGATTGAAGATAAAAGATACCCAAAATTATTAAAAGAGATTGATTCTCCGCCATTTGTTTTATTTGTTAAAGGACAGATTGAAGTTTTAAACCAACCTAGTTTGGCGGTCGTGGGGACCCGGCAACCGACGACTTACGGCTGTCAGGCGGTACAAAAATTAGTGCAAGATTTGGTCAAAAATAAATTGGTAATTATTTCCGGTTTGGCCCGGGGAATCGACGGCTTAGTCCACCGAAATTGTTTGGTCTGGGGCGGGAAAACTGTGGCCGTTTTAGGTCATGGGTTAGAACGGGTTTACCCGCCTGAAAATCGGCCTTTGTCCGAGGAAATTGTGGCTAAGGGGGGTGCCTTAGTGACAGAATACCCGCTGAATTTTCCTATCAGCAAAACTAATTTCCCTCAAAGAGACAGAATTATGGCCGGATTAAGTTTGGGGACATTAGTGATTGAGGGTGGAGAAAAATCCGGAACAAAAATTACCGCCAATTTTGCGGCCGATTACGGCCGCGAGGTGTTTTGTGTGCCTGGACCGATTGGTAGTCCGCAATCTGAAGGGCCGGCGCAACTCATTCAACAAGGGGCAAAGTTGGTAACGAAAGTAGAGGATATTTTGGAAGAGCTTAATTTGATTTAGTCCATTTGCAGTCCGGAATCCCATCCGGTTTTGAAAAATCTTTTTGAGAAAGATTGTAAATATCTACCTTAAGACAGTCACTTTCATTGTCTTTATTAAGACATTCCTGGGAATAGGTTTGTTCAGCAGATAATTCGGGGGTTTGTATCACCTCGTAGGTAGGTTTACAAACCGCTTTTTCTGATTCAGTAAATTTAAAGGTGGAGAGAATCTGGTCAAACTTTATCGTTAAATCATTTGGTGTTTTTATGTTGTCATATGGTCCGAGCATAAATCTATATATTAAACCGTTGGGATCCTTATAAATATAATTTAAAGTAAGGTACATGTCTGCCACAATGTATTTTTCAAAATTATATCCGTTGATTTTTTCCGTACCTAAAGATTGAGTACTTTCGTATTTGGTCCAGGTATCAAAATTACTCTGCGGATCGAGGGATATTTGAATATAATAGTTAAATTTTTCCGGGGTATCAGTATCGGAAACCATGAAACTTTCGACATTAGTTTTGATTGTCGTAAAAGTCGGCTGGCTTGTCACGGTATATTCCGAGGGATATTTAAATGAGAATTGGTTGGAGGAGTTAGTATATTTTTTCCAGTCGGCTGTGGGGTCGAGCGAGGGGCTGGGAGAAGGTTTAACGAGAAGAGAAACGGGTGATTGCAAAACGGCGATTTGTTTTTGCAGCTGGAGGTTTTGATAAAAGAGGAAAGCAGAGGTTAAACTTGACAGACAGATTAAAATTATTAGGACTTGCTTAAACTTGTCCATACTATTTATAGTATATCAAATATGAAATTGATTGTGGTGGAGTCACCGACTAAGGCGCGGACACTGGCTAAGTTTTTAGGCGGGGAGTTTACGATTGAGGCCTCGATGGGGCACGTGCGGGATTTGCCCCAGAAAAATTTAGGGGTGGATGTGGAGCATGATTTTAAACCGGAATATGTGATTGTCAAGGGGAAAACAGCGGTGGTAAAAAAATTAAAAGAGCTGGCGAAAAAGTCTGACAGGGTGATTTTGGCAACCGATCCGGACCGGGAAGGAGAAGCGATCGCCTGGCATGTGCAATATTTGCTTAAAGGAAAAAATAAGTTCTCGCGAATTGTGTTTCATGAGATTACCAAAACAGCGATTGAAGCGGCGTTAAAAAATCCGGGCGAGGTGGATTTAAAGTTGGTGGATGCCCAGCTGGGCCGAAGAATTTTAGACAGATTGGTGGGTTATAAACTGTCGCCGATTTTATGGCAGAAGGTGCGCAGGGGGCTGTCGGCCGGCCGGGTGCAAAGCGTAGCCGTGCGGTTGATTGTCGAGCGGGAGGAAGAAATTAAGGTGTTTAAGCCGGAGGCTTTTTGGGTGGTGGGGGCAGTCTTAGGCAAAGACAAAGAAGAGTTTGAGGCTTATTTAAATAAAATTACGGATGAGATGAAGGCTAAAGCGGCGGCCGCGGTTTTGGCTAAAGCTAGCTATCAGGTGAAAAATGTGGAAACTAAAGAAGTTAGGCAGTGGCCGTTGCCGCCATTTATCACTTCAACCCTGCAGCGGTCAGCAGGAAATCGGCTGAAGTGGAGTGCCAAAAAAACCATGCGTCAGGCACAGCAGTTATATGAACAAGGCTTAATTACTTACCACCGGACAGACAGTGTTAATTTGGCCATGGAAGCAGTCGGTAAGGCTAGGGATTTTATCGGGAAAAAATTTGGGGGAGAATATTTACCGGAAAAGCCGATTGGTTATAAAAGCGGTTCCAAGAATGTCCAGGGGGCGCACGAAGCCATCCGGCCGACGGATATGACAAGAGAAATAGTGGAGGACCAGTCAGCGAACCGATTGTACCGTTTAATCTGGGAAAGATTTGTGGCTTGTCAGATGAAGCCGGTGCTTGTGGAAAAGACGACAGTAACCGTTAGCGCAGCTGACTACGAATTAAAAGCCGAAGGCGAGCGGTTAGTGTTTGATGGTTGGTGGAAAGTTGATAAAAGATTAATGATTAAAGATTTAAAATTACCGGAGTTAAAACAGAGAGATCAATTAGATTTAATTAAGGTTTTGTCAGAACAAAAACTGACTCAACCGCCGGCCAGATACACTGAGGCGAGTTTAATCAAAGTGTTGGAGCAAAAAGGGATTGGCCGGCCATCTACCTATGCGCCGATTCTGTCAACCATTCAGGACAGATTTTACGTGGAGAAAAAGGAACAGAAATTAATACCGACGAGTATTGGTACGACGGTGACGAAATTTTTAATGGAATATTTCCCGAAGATTATGGACTATGAATTTACGGCCAAAATGGAAGGGGATTTGGATGAAATCGCCCAGGGTAAACAAAGTTCACAAGAATTACTCAAAAACTTTTATTCAGATTTTGACAGTAATCTAATTAAAGTTAAAGAAAAAGCCAAAAGAGCCAAAATTGAGGTGGAGACAACGGGGGAAAAGTGTCCTGAGTGCAAAGAAGGTGACGTGGTTATCCGCACCGGCAGGTTTGGCAAGTTTTTCAGCTGTTCGCGGTTTCCGGAATGCAAATACACTAAACAGTACAAAGAAATTATTCAGGGAGTGAAATGTCCCGAGTGCGGCGGCGAGGTGGTGGTCAGGAAAACCCGGCGGGGAAAACAGTTTTACGGCTGTGGAAATTACCCCAAGTGCAAGTGGATGAGTTGGAATAAACCAAAGAGCCTGCAAGGAGTCTCCTCGCAGGCAGTTATTGTATAATATGGCTTAATTTAGAAATCTCCTGCCTGGAAAGATTTTTTATGCCGTCGTTGCCGGAAATAGCAAAAAAACTTGGAGTTGGTGTTAGTGATTTTTGGGACGTTAATTCAACAGTGAGGGAATATAGAAACGTGACTGATTCTAGAAAGCGGCTAAAACTTTTGGCTTTTTATGAACGTCCGGGCTGGAAAAATTTCATGTATCGTATTGCCGCTAAATTGCGGCAGGAATGGGATATGCCGTCAGACAGTCTGCGACAAGAAATTATCACTCAGGGCTTTATTGACCGCAACGTTAATAAGTGGGAAGGGGTTGATAAGGAATGGCAGCCGTTAATCTGGGAGTTTCTTGGTACAAAGGCGAAAGCCAGCTTAAGGGAGGTAGAGATAAATTTGCATAAGCAATGGGAAGAGGGTCAACCGGTTGTTCAAGGACTGATTGGCGGTTACGGCAGTCAGGCGCTTGGCGGGACAATAGATAGTCTGGCAGGAGAAATGGGGTTAGCAGGAATCAGACATGATCAGTCCCAGGCAGAAAAAATTGCCAGGTTCATGGACCCGTATCCCTATTTGGTGGTGGCTGGGTGTTTTAAAGCCGGCCTGAAGTTATGCCGTGAAGAAAATATTCCCATTAAAACTGGAGTTCAGTGGGGAATAAGGTTTGGCTTTATTAAGCGGAACACCTTTGACTTTGCCAGAGAACAAGATGACAACAGGAGAGGAGAGATTTTCAGTTGGTTTAAAGATAAGGCACAGACAGATCAGACTTTAGGGATATTGACGGAGGAATTAGAGGTAGCCTGGGCGTGTGCCGGTGCCAAAAAATTAGCCTAAACTAAAATCACCTTCAAGGATAATCCCTGTAGGTTTAGTTTGATATAGTAAGTTCTGGTTGAAGAAAGGGAAATTTTTTGGGATATTGGTCAAGAATATGGAAAATGATTGGCAGGTGAAAAAAAGAAGCGGAGAAATCCAGGTTTATGTCGCCAGTAAAATTAGCCACTCAATTTTTCGGGCGCAACAGAATATTAATAAAGAGGATCAAATCAAAGCTTCCAAAATCGGTCAACTGGTCAGAGAAGAATTAAAGCAAAAATTTGAGAAGGAAAAGATTTTAGGCACGGATGAAATCGGCGATGTGGTCGAGCGGGTGTTAATTGATCAAAAGCTTTACGATGTGGCCCGGGCGTTTATTATCGCCAGAGAGAAACAGCGCCAGGAGGCCAAAGCGGAAAAAGGTTTGGGGGTCATTGACGATATCGGACTGCCTTACAACTCGATTTTGGTGATGAAGAATAAGTATTTATTAAAAAATGAAACTCCGAAGGGTTGTTTCAAGAGGGTGGCTAAAGCGTTGGCAAAAGCGGAGAAAACAGAGAAAAAGCGGGCATTTTGGGAGGATAAATTTTTGGAAATAATGAGCAGTTTAAGGTTTTTGCCGGGCGGCCGAACTTTAGCTAATGCCGGAACGACTAATAATCAACTGGCTAACTGCTTTGTGATGCCGATGCCTGATTCGGTGGAAGGCATTTTTGAGAGTATTAAAGAATCGTCGATTTTGAAAAAAAACGGCGGCGGTGTCGGTTTTTCTTTTTCCCATATCCGCCCCAAGGGAGATAAGGTTGCCGGGACTTCCGGTAAAGCGGCTGGGCCGGTGGCTTTTATGAGAATTATCAACGAAGCCAGTGAGATTTTACAGCAGGCCGGGGGTCGGCGCAGCGGCAACATGGTGATTTTGCACATTACTCATCCGGATATTTTGGAATTTATTACCTGTAAAGAAGACGAAGGGCAGTTAAATAATATTAATTTTTCTCTGGGTATTACTGATAAATTTATGGTGGCGGTTAAGAAAGACAGGCCTTGGAATCTGATTAATCCGCATACCGGTACTGTAGCTAACAAGGTTTCGGCCCGCTCAATTTTTGAACTAGCTGCCTCTTATGCGTGGAAAAACGGTGATCCGGGAATGATTTTTCTGGATAGGATTAACCGGGATAACCCGACGCCTCAGGCTGGAGTTTTGGAAGCAGTCAATTTATGCGGTGAACAACCGTTGTTGGCTTATGAGGCCTGTAATTTAGGGAGTGTAAATTTGGCAAGGCACGTAAAGGTTGACCCCACTTCTCCGACCAGCCGGCGGATTCGTGGGGTGGACTGGTCTAAATTAAAAGAAACAGTCGAGGTTGGCGTTAGGCTGTTAGACAACGTCGTATCAATTTGTAAGTATCCTTTAAAGAAAGTTGAGCAAGTGGTGAGAGCTAACCGTAAAATCGGTTTAGGAGTGATGGGTTGGGCGGATATGCTGGCGAAATTGAACATTCCTTATAATAGTCAGGAGGCTTTAAGGCTGGCGGGGAAATTAATGAAGTTTATTCAAGAGACTACTTGGCAAGTTTCCGAAAGTTTAGGTAAAGAAAAAGGCAGTTTTCCAAATTTTGAAACGAGTATTTGGCCAAAGCGAAGTTTTAAATCTTTTAGAAATGCGACTTTAATTACGATTGCTCCGACCGGATCAATTTCCATGCTGGCGAATTGCAGTTACGGAATAGAACCGCATTTTGCCAACGCTTTTTATAAAGAGGCTTTGGGTGGGGTTCGATTACCGGAAATCAATAAAGATTTATTAGCTAAATTAAGAACAGAGGGATTAGATATGAGCAATGGTTTAATTGATCAAATTAGTAATAATGGTACACTTCAATTAATTAAAGAAATCCCTGAAAAAATTAAAAAAATATTTTTAACGGCACATGAGTTGGAATTTGAAGATCATATTAAAATGCAGGCGGCCTGGCAAAAATATACAGATAATGCCGTGTCTAAAACAATTAATATGCGTAGTGACGCGCGGATTGAAGATGTGGTTAAAGCTTACATATTAGCTTGGGAGTTGGGGTGCAAGGGAATCACGGTTTACCGGGACCAAAGCCGGAAAGAACAAGTACTAAACGTTGGATACAGCAAAAGATTAAAGATTAATGATGAAAGATTAACGAGAAATCAGAAATCAGAAAAATGTCCCCAGTGCGGGACTAAAATGTTAAAAACAGAAGGGTGTGCGACCTGTCCCAATTGTGCTTTCTCTGTTTGCAGTTTATGAAATCAAGAGGACAATTAGTGGTTAGGTTTGGGCCGATGTGGTCAGATAAAACCAGTTGGTTAATCCGACAATACGGTAAAGGGAAAGGGGTGGTGGCTTTTAAGCCGACCTTAGACAAACGTTACACTAATAGAGCGGTATTAAAGAGCCATCATGGTCGAGAAGTAGCGGCAAGTTTTATTGATAGCCGGCAACCGGACTTAATTCTTAAAAAAGCGTTAAATAAAAAAACGGTTAAAGTGTTGATTGACGAAGTTAATTTTTTTGATGAACAGCTAGTAGGGGTGGTAAAAGAACTTTTAAGTCATCAGGTTGATGTTTATGCTGCCGGACTATTACTGGATTCTGAGAGGCGGCCGTTCGGCGCTACGCCGCAACTATTGTCTTTGGCGGATGAAGTAGTGGAAGGGTTTGCTCATTGTGATTATTTTAAGAATGGCCTTAGATGTGAGAAACGAGCCAAATACACATACGCTAAATTCAAAAAAGAAAAGCAACTGGTGGTGGGTGCGGCCAGTCTTTATGGGGCGAGCTGTGAAGATCATTATGAAGAGTTGCAGCAACTGGGCGGCCAGTCTTTAAGCTGGTTTGAGCGGGTGAAAGAAAGCAGTTACGGTAAATTAATTCAGTCGCCACCGGCGTGGTTAAAAACCGTTTCTTTGCCTTACCAAAGACGGCCTTTAGAGATAAAGCGGCGTTACCCCAGAATTGAAATCGGTTCAGATAGCATGCGGATCGGCAAAACCACGGCGGCCCAGGTTTTAGCTGAAGGTTTTAAAAAATTAAAATTGCCGGTGGAACTGTCATTGGAAGATTGGCCGAATAACCCGTATTTAAAGAAAAGTTACAGTGATCCGTCCAGGGGATTATTACAGTCGCAAAAATGGTTTATTAAAAGAAAACATGAACAGTTGTGGAAGGCGGATAAAAACTCAATTTGGATTCAAGATGTGCATCCGGAAATGGATTTTGGCTATGCTTTTACCAATACGCTTTTGAAACGGATGTCGGGGAAGCATTTTGCCGAGTATATTAAATATTTTAATACCTTTAATTGGTTAAAGGCGCCGGCGCCGGATTTATTAATTTATTTAACGGCCAGCGATGAAGTGTTAATTAACCGGGCGAAAAAGACGAAAAGAAAATTTGAGCGGGTGGCCAGCAAATACTTTTTATTAATGAAAGCGGTTAATCGGATTTGGGTTTTAGGGACGGATTATATTAATGTATTAATGATTGATACTGACCACTTTAATTATTCAAAGAATGGAAAAGCCCAAAATGAATTAACGGAAAGGGTAGTAAAAACCTTAAAACATTTAGGGTGGAAATTATGAGTTTGATTGTTTTTGAGGGCATCGACGGTTCGGGGAAATCGACCCAGGTACAAATGCTCTTTAATTATTTAAAGAGCAAAAAAGTTAAGGTCGAAAAGTTGGATTTTCCCCGCTATGATTGTTTTTTCGGGAAAATAATCCATTTTATTTTGCATCAAAAATGGGGGAAAGAAATCAGTCCGTACTGGGTGGCGTGGCTCTTCGCGACTGACAGATTATTGGCAAAGAGAATGATTAATAATTGGCTGAAAGCGGGCAAGACGGTTTTAATTGATCGGTATACCGGCTCCAGCCAAGCCCACCAGGGGGCGAAATTAAAAGGAAAAGAAAGGGAGAAAATAATTAATTGGATTGAAAGGTTGGAAGATCAATGGTACGGATTGCCGAAGGCGGACGAGGTGTTTTGGTTAAAGATGCCGGCTCAAGTTACCAGCCAGTTAATCAGCGGCCGGAAACGGGAGAAAGATGAAGCAGAGAAAGACTTGGAACACCAGCGTCAGGCGTTTGAAATTTATCAGCAGTTGGCAAAAAGAAAAAAATGGCAGATAATTAATTCCCTGGATAAAAATAATCAACTTTTATCAGCGCAAAAAATTCATGAAGAAATTATCTCTCGACTTTGCTCGAGATTATAAACCAGAATTAATTAAACAAGCGATTGAAGCGTCGAAGAATTTTTACGCGCCGTATTCCAAGTATCAGGTCGGGGCGGCGTTATTAACTGTTGGCGGCGAGATTTTTTCCTCCTGTAATGTGGAAGTTTGTTCTTATGGTTTGACTGATTGTGCCGAGTCAAGTTTAATTTCTAAGGCAGTCAGCGAAGGTATGGTGAAAAAATACGGCCGGAAATTTATTAAAGCGGTAGCGATAGTGACTAAGAACGGCGGTATGTCCTGCGGCCGTTGCCGGCAGAGAATAGCCGAACATTGTGATGATTGTGAAATTATCAGCGGGAATTTAAAAGGTAAAATTTTAAAAATAACGAGTTTGAAAAAAATGTTGCCGGAAGCGTTTACGCCGACTTCGCTGGGGATAGAGTAATATCGATTTTGCCTTCAGGAGTGATCATTAGTTTTTTTGCTTCCAATAATTGCTTAAGGGCAACTTTTGATGCTCCAGGTGCCAAAGGCGTACCATTAGCTAATTGCTGTTGTCCGATTAATTCAGTGGCTTTAAAGGCGCTTTTGTTAAAAATTGTTACTGCTAGATTAGCGGCCCATTCTGGAATTTGTGGCATAGACTTTTTTAGACTATACTCTTATTATGAGCTTTAAGTCAAGTTCGGCGGAAAAACCGACCGAAAAAGGTTTGCAGTATCATATCCGGTTAAAAGCCGGGGATATTCCGCCTTTTGTGTTGATGCCGGGAGATCCGAAACGGGTCGTGAAAATCGCCTCTTTGTGGGATAAAAATCAGTTTGTGGCTGATTACCGGCAGTATGTGACTTACAAAGGTGAGTATCACGGGGTAAAGTTGGCCTGTGTTTCCAGCGGGATCGGCTCGCCGGCATTGGCGATTGCCTTGGAAGAGTTGGTAAGAATTGGTACTAAGACAGTGATTCGGGTGGGGACGTGCGGCAGTTTACAGCCGGAGATGTATCCGGGTGATTTAGTGATTACGACCGGGGCGGTGCGATTGGACGGGGCGTCGAAAGATTATGTGATTCCGGAATATCCGGCCGTAGCGGATTATCGGGTGGTGGAAGCTTTAATTAAAGCTTCCAAAAAATTAAAGGTTAAATATCATGTTGGCATTACCGCTTCGACCGATACATTTTATTGTGGGCAGGGGCGGTCGGGATTTAATGATTATTTGCCTAGCCATAAAGAGAATATTTTTAAAGATATGCAAAAAGCGAGAGTGAAAAACTTTGAGATGGAAGGCGGGTGTTTGTTAACGTTAGCGTCAGTGTTCGGTATCAGCGCGGGCATGGTTTGTGTGGTGGTGGCTGACAGGGTTCATAATCAGTTTAAAATTACCGATGAAATGGAACAATCGGCAGCCTTAGTGGCCAGTGAAGCAATTAGGCTCTTGCAAATAAAATATAAATAGTTTAAATAATTAAGTATGTTTCCTGATAGATTGCCGGAAATTAAAAGAGACAGAATTGATCCTGAATTAAAATCTGATTTACCCGGGACGGTTTCGGGAAGCACAGGGATGTCAGAAGAGACGGCTCAAGTTTATAAAACAGTAAAAGTTAGTGACGGGAATCTTGGACAAGCAGATAAATTAATTCCCGCTTGACAAGAAAAATTAATTTTAGTATTGTTAAATCCCAGAGCTATGAAACATAATTCTGGGAGTTTTTTTATCATAAAATTAACAGGAGGTAACCCCGCGAGAGCGGGATTTTTTTCCGCCAAAGGCGGACAAGTATGAAAAAAATAAACTTTAACGACCATTTTGCCAATTTAACCAAGATTAATGCCAGCTTGAATAATGGGGCCAGGGAAAACTATCAAAAAACCGGGCTAACTTATGTGGATGTGCCGGAAATTGTGGGTATTACCGGCGCCTGCGAGAATGTGGATACTTTATTTAAGGTCGGTAACCGCTTAGATATTCCTTTGTTTTTTACCCAAACCGGCCAGCTTTCTTTAGAGCAGGCCTTGCAATCGTTTCACGGGGCTTTTACGGTGATTCATTCCGGCCGGGATGAAGAAGTGGAAGACGAACGGCATCTAAGACAATTTCGCCTGACGGAAGAAGAGTTTGACTGCACTTTGGCAGGAATGACCAGAAAAAATTACGATGAAGAAAAAATGTTTGAGGCGCTTTTACAGCATATCCAAAAAGCGATTCAGGGGATGATTAAAGCGGTTCTAAAAGACAATAAAACAATTCTTAAAAAGTTCTATGACCGGGATATTCTCAAGTTGGAGCAGGCCGCCAAAGTTAATTTTTTAAGAATTAATTACGAAGAGGCGGTTAAGCTGTTAAATAAACACGGTTTTAATAAATTAAAGTTTGGCGATGACTTAAAAGCTGATCACGAACAAATGGTGGTGAAATTACTAAACAAAAAAGGTTCAGAATTGCCGGTGTTTATCATGCGTTATCCCAAAGAAATTAAGTTTTTCAACATGAAGGTATCGAATAAAGATCCGCGGGTGGTTTTGTCGGCCGATTTAATCCTGCCCCATAGCGGTGAAGCGACCGGTTCGGCAGTGCGGGAACATGATTTTAATAAACTAAACCAGCGCTTACTGACATCAACGATGTACCGGCTGCATTTACAACGGGGTGGGGTTTATGCAGACTTTGGCTGGTATTTAAAGATTATTAAAGGTCAGGGGACGAATCCTCATGCCGGTTATGGTATCGGTAATGAACGCGTAATGCAGTATATTTTCGGGGAAAAAGATATTAGGAATGTTTCCTTGTTTTCCCAGCTTAATAAGCAGTCACAGGATTGGCACGAAAAGCGCTATGGACAGGCAGCGCTGTACAGTATTGATAAAAAACAGCTGCTGTTAACGATCGGTAAATTAAGCGACAAAAAGAAACTTTTGCCTTATATTGCCAAATTAAATAAAAATTTTACCCTTTATGCGACCCAAAAAACGCATGAATTTTTGAAAACTAAAGGAATTAAAACTGCCATGGTGCATAAAATTTCGGCGATCGGCCAAAAGCCGAACATCGGCGATTTATTAACCCGTCGGGTGTTTGACTTAGTGATTAATATCCCTCAAGGAAAGTCGGACGAGTTAACTGATGGTAAGCTGATCCGCCGGGCCTCGGCCGAAGCGGGAATATCCTTGATAACCGATATGCCAATGGCTAAGCTAGTGTTAGAAAATCTATGCCGACACTAAAAGTTAATTTTTTAGGCGTTAGTTTTCCTAATCCATTAGTATTGCCGTCGGGGATTCTACAGGAGATTCCCGGCCACATGGTGGCCGTAAAAGCCGGGGTGGGCGGGGTGACGTTAAAATCTTTAACCCGTGAAAAACGGGAAGGAAACCCAATGCCGCGGGTAATCAAATATGAATCTGGGATTTTAAACTCAGTCGGTTTAAGAAATCCGGGGATTGATAAGGGAATAGAATTGGCGGGTGAGTTTATTAAAGTTTGTCCGGTGCCGGTAATTGTCAGCATTTTCAGTGTCAAAACCAGCGAGTTTGCTGAGTTAGCTAAAAAAGCTTTGGTGATTAAACCCCAGTTTTTAGAATTAAACTTATCTTGTCCGAATGCGGTGAACGAAATGGGTCAACCTTTGGGAATGGGGGTTGATTCAACAACTGCGGCAGTCAAAGCGGTTAAAAAAACAGTTGGCGCAAAAGTTAAATTAATTGCTAAGTTGTCACCGAATGTGATCAATATCGGCGAAGTGGCTAAGGCAGCGGAGGCAAGCGGTGCGGATGCGATTTGCGCGATTAATACGGTTGGTCCGGGCATGGTGATTGATATTAAAACCAGAAAGCCGATGTTGGGCAATTTAATCGGCGGTGTGTCCGGTCCGGGAATCCGGCCAGTGGCGGTTAAATGCGTTTGGGAAATTTATAAATCAGTTAAGTTGCCGATTATCGGTATGGGCGGAGTGGAGAAGGCTCGTGATGTAGTGGAAATGATGCTGGCCGGAGCGACGTTAGTCGGCGTCGGTTCAGCCATGTACCGCCACGGTTTTGAGGTTTATGAAAAAATTAAAGCTGATTTGGTTAAATATATGGAGGATAATAAAATTAATAAATTAGCAGAAATTATTGGAGGTGTCCATGAGTAAAATATTAACAATTTTAAAAAGAACTAAGGCAATTACGACTGACAGCCATATTGTTTTAACTTCCGGAAAACACAGCAGTAAATATTTAAATAAAGATGCGTTGTATCCGCATACAAAAGAAGTTTCGCGCGTGGGAAAGATGATTGCTCAAAAATATAAAGATAAAGAAATTGATGCCGTGATCGGGCCAGCCATGGGGGGAATAATCTTATCCCAGTGGACGGCTTACCACTTAACTAAATTAAAAAGAAAAGAAATTTTAGGCGGGTATAGTGAAAAAGATGAACAAAACAATCAAATTTTTCGGCGAGGTTATGATCAGTTGGTTAAGAATAGAAAAGTCTTAGTGGTGGAGGACTTTACGACGACTGGCGGTTCGGTAAAAAAGACCGTGGATAGCGTGAAGGCTTTGGGGGGGGAAGTGGTGGGAGTTTGCGTGATGGTGAATCGTGACCCTAAAAATGTAACGGCAAAAGTAATCGGAGCACCGTTTACTTCTTTAGGAATTTTCAGTGCCGATGCTTATGAGGAAAAATTCTGCCCGATGTGTAAAGCTAAAATGCCGGTTAATACTACCCTTGGTCATGGCCGGGAATATTTAAAAAAGAAAGCGGGAAAATGAACTTTCAGGACAAGCTGGACAAAATTGTTGCCAAAAATAATTCACTTCTTTGCGTAGGGTTGGACCAGGGAGAATGGGAGTTTAACCAGAAAATTATTGACCAAACCCATGATTTGGTGTGTGCTTATAAGCCT
Organism: Candidatus Beckwithbacteria bacterium; assembly: GCA_026397255.1. Taxonomy (NCBI): domain Bacteria; phylum Candidatus Beckwithiibacteriota; species Candidatus Beckwithbacteria bacterium. The sequence goes on from JAPLVF010000014.1 coordinate 40,016, forward strand.
AATTTTGCTTTTTACGAAGCGTTGGGAATCAGAGGCTGGGAAAATTTAAAAAAAACAGTGGAATATATAAAAACATTCCACTCCGGAGTGGTAGTAATTGCTGATGCCAAGCGGGCGGATATCGGTAATACTAACGAGGGATACGTCAAGTCAATTTTTGATGATTTAGGATTTGATGCGGTGACGGTTAACCCGTATTTTGGCCGGGAAGCGCTCCAGCCGTTTTTAGACCGAGCGGATAAGGGGATTATCATTTTATGTAAAACTTCTAATCCGGGTAGTGGTGAATTCCAGGACTTAGTTTGGGAAAAAGTTGCCAGAAATGTGGTCAATGATTGGAATAAAAATAACAACTGTTTGTTAGTGGCGGGGGCGACTTATCCGGAAGAATTAGCCAAAATCAGAAAAATTGCGGGGGAAATGACGCTATTAGTGCCGGGAATCGGGGAGCAGGGCGGGGATGTCGAAAAGACGGTTAAAGCCGGATTAAACCGTCAGAAAGCCGGTATGATTATTAATTCTTCGCGCGGGATAATTTTTAGTGAAAATCCCCGCTTGGAAGCGCAAAAATTAAGAGATAGAATTAATCAATACCGCCAATGAAATACAAAATTGTCAGCGCTAAACCAAAAGAAAAACTGGATGTTGCCAAATTAATAAAATATCCGAAAGATTTTCACGGCTCGACGAAAGTTGATCATTTAGTTAAATTCGGGGATTCGTTTGTCAGTTTAATTGGTAAAAGCGAGGCGGATTTGCCTAAAGATGGAGTGGTGATTTTGGAACATGATTTTGACGAAGCCAGAAAATTAATGGATAAGATTAATGAGTTGGCCCAACAGGTAATCAGCGACGCGACTAAATATGACGATGTTGGTTTTTGCCGGGAATACTTTAATTTGGCTCAAGCTGGTTACAGAATGCTGGATAAATATAAACCGGTGGGAATACCTGTTAGTTTAGAGCGGGCCGGATTAGTAACAACCAGACTGGTTTTAGGGGTAGACAGAGATGCGGTGATTGAGAATGAGCAGCGGGTAGTGACTAAGCGAACACATCTTGTTGCCGAGCCGGACACAAATTTGTCGGTCACGGTTCAGTGGCGGGATATCCCTAAGCTAAAACAAATCTCAAGCCGGGAAATTCTTTTAAGCGATTTTGTTAATCCGGCCTCCGGAGCTTCCGGGCTGGCTTTTATTGTGGCGGCTCAGGCCAAAGGCCTAGCCGTAGCGAAAATTAACCATCGGTCAATCAGCTGTACCCGGCAAGGATTGATTTTTACCAGAAAAACATTAGCCGATATGGGGATTAAAAGTAGTTTTACAAGTGTGGGTGAAGCGAACGAATTAAATGAAATGTATTATTTAACCGGCCAGAGGGCGGTCGCCGATGCCGGGCACTTATTGCGTCACTTCCTACCCAAGTGGTATAAACAGTAGATATGTTGGTTTTTTCCGGCACTTCAAATAAGTTATTGGCAGCCAGGTTAGCTAAAGCGTTAAAAACGAGACTGGGAAAAATTGAATTATCTAAGTTTCCGAATGACGAAATCAGAGTGTGGGTGACAGAAAAAAATGTGGGCAAGCGAGCCGTGGTGGTGCAGTCTTTGTCGCATCGGACAGACAACCATTTGATGCAATTTTGCTTGATTTGCGATGCTTTAAAAAGAAAAGGGGTTAATAAAATTATTGCGGTGATTCCCTGGATGGGTTATTCCAAACAGGATAAAGCTTTCCGGCCGGGCGAGCCGTTATCAGCTCAGGTGGTCGCTAAAATGTTAGAAGTAACACAGTTAACAAAAATAATTACTTATGATTTACACAAACCGGAGATTGCCAGATTTTTCAAAACTAAAGTAATTAATTTGTCCGGCAGAAGAGTTTTTCGGGAGTATTTTAAAAATAAAGTCGATCAAAATACGGTCGTGGTGGCGCCGGATGAAGGAGCCCGTAATTCCTCCAAGCGGTTTGCTTATGATTTAAAGGCACATGTGGCCTACATTAAGAAAAAAAGAGATTTAAATACCGGCAAAGTCACGGTTAGAGGCATCAGCCGGAGCGTGGCCGGTAAGAAAATTCTCATTAAAGATGACATGATTGCTACCGGCAGCACTTTAATCGAAGCGGCTAAATTTTTAAAAACCCAAAACGTGGCGTCGATTGCCGTGGCCGCGACGCACCATTTGTATTTGCCGGGAGTGCAGGAAAAGTTAGACCAAAGCGGGATTACCAACTTAGTGGTGACGGATACGGTCGAGCCAAAAGCACGATCAAAAAAACTAACGGTGGTGAGTGTGGCGGAAATGATTGCTAAAGAAATTAGAAACTGATTTGATGAACAAAGTCATTAATTTAAATAATCAAAGCGAGTGGTTGACGTTTGACGATGTGTTATTGCTGCCGAATTATTCGGAAGTGACGCCTTCAAAAACGGATACAACAACTAAGTTAACAGAAAAAATTAAATTGCCAATTCCGATTTTAGCCTCACCGATGGACACAGTTTGCGAATCAGCGATGGCCCTCCGTTTAGGTAAAATCGGCGGGTACGGCATTATCCATCGTAACTTATCAATCGAAAAACAAGTGGGCGAATTAAAATTGGTTTTAAAAGCAGGGGTAAAAGCAGGAGCGGCGGTTGGGGTAGGGGTGGATTTTAAAGATAGAGTGGCGGCTTTAATTAAAGCCGGGGTGAAGGAGATTTGTGTGGATTCGGCCCACGGCCACACGAAACACGTTATTGAGGCAATTAAAAAGATAAAAATATTCCACTCCGGAGTGGAAGTAATTGCCGGCAATGTGGCTACTTATGAAGGCGCTGATGATTTATTTAAAGCCGGCGCGGCGGCAGTCAAAGTAGGGATGGGGCCGGGTTCGATCTGCACCACCAGAATTATGTCCGGCATGGGAGTGCCGCAGTTGTCAGCGATTGTGGCTGGGGCCAAAGCGGCTAAAAAATATAAAAAAAGCATTATTGCCGACGGCGGTATCCGTACCAGCGGAGATCTGGTGAAAGCTTTGGCGGCCGGAGCGGCTGCAGTGATGCTGGGTTCTTTATTAGCCGGGACTGACGCGGCGCCGGGGAAATTAGTCACTTATCAAGGTAAAAAATATAAAACTTACCGGGGAATGGGTTCGGTTGGAGCGATGAAGCAAGGGAGTGCCGAACGTTATGGTCAGAAAAAAACCGATAAAATCCTGGTGGCGGAGGGGGTGGAGGGATTAGTAGAATACAAAGGCAAGCTGGAAGATTTTGTTTACCAGTTAGTCGGCGGGTTAAGATCAGGTTTAGCCTACCTGGGAGCAAAAAACTTAAAAGAATTGCGGCAAAAGGCCAAGTTCATCCGGATTTCCCGCGCCGGCGTGTATGAATCCCGGCCGCACAGCATTTTGCTGCTTGACAGGTAAAAAATAATCGATTATTTTGGAAGTAGATTAGGGCTAAGGAAGCCCTATTTTTTTTCTGCCAAAGGCGGACAAGGGGCAGAAAGGAGGTAAAAATGGTTAATTCAGAGAGGTTATTACCAGATCCTCCAGTTCCACAAGAAGCAACACCGGCGGAAACACATTCCAGACTAGAGTATTTGTCGCCAGAAGTACGGGAAAGATTACAAAAGCTCGCTGAAACTAGGGGGGAAGCGGCGGCGGCGGCGGAAACCGTGGGATTGATGGATGCATAGTTTTCCGCTATAATTAAATATGGCGAATGAGTTAGCTTTTTTAAAGCAGGAGTTTTTAAGGGAAGCGAAAGTCATTGATGCAACAAGAGGTTATATTTCAGTCGGCTCTTTTAATTTGCGGATGAAGCCGGAGGTGTTAAAGGCAGCAGCCCGATTAATCGCCAATGTTTTTAAAAACGATAAGATTGATACGGTCCACGGCATTCCTCATTCCGGCAATTATTTGGCAACGGCAGTGGCTCTGGAATTGGGAAGTAAAGTCCGGTTACACAGTTCACGTAAAGACCAGAATATTCCGACCAGCTGGAAAGATGTTTATCGTCAGGAAGTGCGGTCGTTTACGACTTCGTCCGGCGGGGTGGATGTTTTTTCCGGGATTAATTTATCTTTTGTGAAAAAAGGCGACCGGGTGCTCTTATTGGACGATGTTTGTGCCAAAGGGGAAACCGGTTATAGAATTGTTAAAGGCTTGTTGGAGCGGGGAGTGAAAGTAGTCGGATTTGCGGTTTTATTTGATAAAGTTTTTCAGGGCGGATTAGAGCAAGTGCAGACTTTGGGGGTGAAAGTATTTTCCTGCGTGAGGGTAAAAAGTATCGACAAGAATGATCAGGTGAAGTTGTTATGATTATTGTCATCGATTTTGGTTCGCAAACAGCCCATTTAATTAATCGAAGAATCAGGGATTTGGGAGTAGAGAGCCGGGTCGTCAGTTATAAAATAAGCCTTGAAAAACTTAAAAACCTTAAGGGAATAATTTTATCCGGTGGGCCAAGCTTTGTAAACTTGCCTAATTCGCCGACAATTTCCAAAAAAGTATTTAGCTTGGGGGTGCCGGTTTTAGGGATTTGTTACGGCATGCAGCTGATGGGTAAAATTTTAGGCGGCGAGGTTGGCAAAGGAAAAAATAAAGAGTTCGGTGTGGTTGAGGTAGATCTAAAAAAATCTAAGCTGTTTAAAGGAATAAACGGCAAACAGCAAGTGTTAATGAGCCATGGCGATCAGGTGTTAAGACTACCGCCGGGATTTATTAATTTAGGTTCGTCTAAAGATGTGCCTAATGTCGCCATGGGTAAGGAGAAGCTTTTAGCGATTCAATTCCATCCGGAAGTAATCCACACAAAGAACGGGATAAAAATTCTTAAAAATTTTATTTTTAATATTTGCCTGGCGAGGAAAGACTTTAATCAATTAAAGTGGCAGAAAAGTGAAATTAAAGGCAGGGCAATCTGCGGTTTATCCGGCGGAATAGATTCGTCAACCGCGGCGGCTTTAGTTTATCAGGTAATAGGACGACAATTAAAATGTGTTTATGTGGATACTGGTTTAATGAGATTGGGGGAAACAGTCCAAATTGAAAAAGATTTTAAGAAATTTTTTAAAGAAGATTTAATTATTATCCGGGCGGAAAAGCAATTTTTAGAAGCCTTAAAGGGAGTGGAAGAGCCGGAAGAAAAAAGGAAAATAATCGGTAATTTATTCATTAAATTATTTGAAGCGGAAGCCAAAAAATGGGGAGCAAAATGGTTAGTCCAGGGGACGATTTATCCGGATGTGATTGAGAGTGCCCCCACTTCGCTAAAGCTACGTGGGGTTTCTGCTGAAACAATTAAAAGTCATCATAATGTCGCTGGGTTGCCGGAAGAAATGAAGCTGAAATTAATCGAACCGCTGCGGGATTTATACAAGGATGAAGTGCGGCAGTTAGCCGCAAAATTGGGTTTGCCTAAAAATATTATTAAGCGTCAGCCGTTTCCCGGACCGGGGTTGGCCATCAGAATCAGGGGGGAAGTCACTAAGGAAAGATTAGATCGCTTGCGGCAGGCGGATAAAATTTTACAGGAAGAAATCAAAGAGCCGGTTTGGCAGACTTTTGCAATTTATGTGCCGTTAAAAACTACCGGGGTGAAAGGTGACGGTCGCAGTTTTGAAGACATGATTGCTATCCGTTCGGTGACTGCCAAAGATGCGATGACGGCCGACTGGACGCGTTTGCCCTATAAATTATTAGCTAAAGCTTCGGCTAGAATTGTCAATGAAGTAGCGGGGATTAACCGGGTGGTTTATGACATTACCACCAAACCGCCGGCAACAATGGAATGGGAGTAGCTAAAATTTTCCAATAATGCCGGTCAGCAATTTGGACATGTTCGGAGCGGCTTTGGCGGATTCGGCCAGCACCTCGCCGTGGGAGTGTTTGACAAAAGCCAGATTAGTGACAAAGGTTAGGCCGAGAACCTTCATGCCTAAATAATTAGCCATAATTGTTTCCGGGACATTACTCATGCCGACGACGTCGGCACCCATGGCGATCAACGCCCGCTTATCCGCCGGCGTTTCATACTGCGGGCCGTGACAATAAGCGTAAACACCGCGATGGCAACGCAACCTTAATTTTTTAGCCTGCTTTTCGGCTAGTTTAATTAATTGAAGATTAAAAACTTGGGACATATCAACAAATTTCGGGCCGACTAAGGGAGTTTGGGAGAGTAGAGTAATAATGTCCGACAAGACCACAAAATCCCCAACGCGATATTTAGGGTTAAGCCCGCCGACAGCATTGGTAATAATTAAATTTTTAACACCAAGTTTTTTTAAATATTGAATTGGCCGGGTGACTTGTTGGGGAGAATAGCCTTCGTAAAGATGGAATCGGCCGGACATAATTAAGATCTCCTGATGTTTCAGGCGGGCGTGAATCAATTCGCCGCTATGGCCGGGAACAGTCGATTTTAAGTGAAAAAGCTTTTGGTAAGATTCGCGTTTGAGAATGACGACTTGGTTAATGATTGCGTTCCAGCCGCTGCCTAAAATTAAAGCCGTTTCCATAATAAATATTTTAACATATAATAAATCCATGCGTTTTAAGCCAAAGATGATCACGGTTGTCGGCAACATCGGTTCGGGAAAAACAACAGTGTCGCCGATTATTGCCAAAATGTTAAAGGCGAAACACGTGGACGCGGATAATTTATTTCAGACAATTGATCCGTTCCGGGAACTGTATTTGAATGATGTCAAAAGGTGGGCATTGGCCAATGAGCTGTGGTTGACTTTGGAGCGGGTAGTTTTGGTCAAAAAGTATCTGCGGGCAAATAAAGATAAATTATTGGTGGTCGATTCCGGCCTCTTGATGAGCTGGGCGTATACCCACGGCCATTTTTTGGCCGGGACGATGACAAAGGAAGAATGGCAGCTTTACCGCCGGCTGTTTGATAAAATTGCTATCAATTTATTTGCCAGCTCGTTGGTGGTGGCCTTGGACTGTTCGGTTCCCACTTTAATTAAACGAATTAAGAAGCGTGGTCGGGGATTTGAACTGAAATATTATAATCCGACCTATTTAAAACAAATTGACAACGGCTTAGTCAAATTAAAGGAAAAACTGGAAAGAAAAAAAATTAAAGTTGTCAGCTTGACAGAAGACGAGGTGAAGCAGGATAATAACGGAAAAATTGAGATGAGTCAGGCTTTAAAAGTAATTAAGCAAGCGATTTAATATGCCAGCGGAACAAAGATCAGGACAGCCAGAGGGGTCTTTGACCACTGTTTTTGGTCACTCTATTTTAAAAGATTTGGCTGAAATTGTATCTCACAACGAAGCCTGGGAAGCGTTAGGCGGAAAAGTTGAATCAGAAGTTAAAGTTAAGTGGTATGCCGGAGAATTTATTCATCAAGTATTGCCCCGTGCCAGACTGTATGGTTCAAGATTATTCGATCAGGTTTTACCACAAGGATTAAGAGAGAAAATGTACGACCCGTTTTATAGCGATCATGATGTTAATCATAGTTTCCGGGTAACTCAAAATGGCAAAGTTCATTTAATATTTGACCCGAGAGTAAGGAGTTTAGATAATTATCAGGATAAAATTGATGTGGCGATTAGTTTAGGAGCGATTTGGCCAGATCATGATTGTTTACAAGTGGATTCGACTTTACCAGAGCGTAAAAGACTGGGACATGATCAAATCGGCGGCCGTTTTTTTATACCCGGATTGATGTGGTTGGGGAATTTATTAGGTAAGACCACTTATACCGACAGACAGATTGCTTTAGCAGCTTATGCGGTGGCTAATCATGAGCTGGAAAGTAAGACTATGAAGATGGTTGACTTTTCCAGACCGGCAGAGTTGATCAAGTCTTACGAAAAAATTTTTGGCAAAAGCTTAACTGAAGTTTATCCTTCTTTAGGTCAATTAGAAAAAAGCTTGGCCGCTTTTGGGGTGAATTTATGGTCGTTAGAGTTAGACTTTTCCCATATTACTGAATTAATGGCAGAGTTGGTCAGAGGCCATTTAACGGCGGCAGATGTGCGTGACCAAGTGGCACCGCCGTCATTTGCAGCCTTAAGGGCAATCAAGGCGATTCCCGGCAGACAATATTTATCTTTGTCAAAACAAATTACAGATTATTATACGTTTGTCGATAGAATAGTTGATGGATACAATCCGGAAAGTAAAGATTTTGAGGATGATACTTTACGGGCGGCTTATGAAACCTGCCGTAGTTTTGAAGATACTACGGGTTTAACTCCTTTTGCCCAATCCTGGCTAAGATATTCTCAATTAAAACGGGGAAATTATCACATTAAGTTTGCCAAAGATATGGTTTTGATTAGCCGTCATAATTTAAAAGCCACGACGTTATTCAGTAAATCTTTAGAATTAACTCATGAGCTTCAGAAAGAATTGTGGTTAGAATATAGTGAGAAAACAGAAGAATTAACAAAAGCTTTAACCAGAATAGCGGCAATGAATTTTGATGATCTAAATAAAGTTATTGATGGGAGATTAGATATAAGATTAGCCAATCCTTATATGAGAAAGATTGGTATTTATGTTTTGCGTCAGTTTTCCAGCCAGGCAGTCAGTTTGCTTAATAAATATATTTTGATGACGAAGCAGCCAGGATTTAGTCCCAGCGATTTTGTGTCCAGAGTGGAAAAAGTAATGAGTTATGCTCAACAAAAAAGTAGATTCTTTACAACAGTTGTGCCTAGAGAAATTTTAGATTTAAAAATGAAGAAATTAACCGTTGATTACTCGAATTTTTAGTGTGTTATACTTAAAAAAAGATTTATGGATCAGATTTTTAAGATAATAAAAAAGGAGAAACAAAGACAGAGGGAGGAGTTGGAGCTGATCCCCTCGGAGAATTTTGTTTCAAAAGCAGTAATGGAAGCGGTCGGGTCGTGCTTAATGAATAAATATGCGGAGGGTTATCCGAAGAAACGTTATTATCAGGGAAATAGAAATGCGGATGAGATAGAAAGCTTATGCCAAAAACGCGCTTTGCAAGCCTTTGGCTTATCTGACAAGGAGTGGGGAGTGAATGTTCAGCCGCACTCCGGTTGCGAGGCTAATTTGGCAGTTTACAATGCCTTGCTTCAGCCGGGGGATAAAATCATGGCGATGTATTTGCCGGACGGCGGACATTTGTCCCACGGCTGGTCGCTGCCTAACAAAAAAGTGACTTTAGTGTCGAAGATTTGGGAGGTCCAGTTTTACCATGTTAACCAAAAAACTGAAGTTTTTGATTATGACCAGATTGAGAAGCAGGCGTTAAAATTTAGGCCCAAATTAATTATTTCCGGCGGGACAGCTTACCCGCGGACGATTAACCATAAACGAATGAGCCAGATTGCCAAAAAAGTGAGGGGTTATTATTTGGCGGATATTGCCCACGAGGCGGGTTTGGTGGTAGGCGGAGCACACGCCTCGCCGTTTCCTCATGCCGACGTGGTGACTTTCACGACCCACAAAACTTTGCGGGGGCCAAGAGGCGCAATGATTATTGGAAGGATTGATTTAATTGACAAAATTAATTTTTCAGTGTTTCCCGGGCTACAAGGTGGGCCGCATCTGCACACGATTGCCGGAATCGCGGTCGCTCTTCGTGAAACTCAGAGCAAGCCCTTTAAGAAGTATGCTTGGCAAGTGGTTAAAAATGCTAAGGTATTAGCGCTGGATTTAAAAAAAGGTGGTTTAAAGATTGTTTCCGGCGGGACAGACAAGCATTTGGTGTTAATTGATTTACGTAACAAAAATCTGACCGGTTGGGTGGTGGCCTGGGCATTGGAAAAAGCGGGGATAATCGCTAACCGTAACACCGTGCCTTACGATACCGGTTCAGCGTTTTATCCCTCGGGATTACGCCTCGGGACACCGGCCTTGACCAGCCGGGGGATGAAAGAAGAAGAAATGAAGCAGATTAGCCAGTGGATTTTAAGCGTAATTAATTACCTTAAAGATAAAAATTTAGCTAATGATAGAGATACGCTCAAAAAATTATCCCAAGATAAATTTTTACAAAACTTAAAAGCCAAAGTAAACGCATTGGCCAAAAAATACCCCTTGCCGGGAAAATAGATTTAAATTATACTAATTATTCTAATTTACCTAATTAACCTAAATAATGACTAAAAAAACTACAGAATATAAGATCAGTTTAAAGGAGCTTTTGGAGGCTGGATGCCATTTTGGCCACCAGGCGCGGCGTTGGAATCCAAAGATGAAGACATATATTTATGCTAAGCGTGAAGGGGTGCATATTTTTGATTTAGGCCAGACGGCCAAAAAGCTCGAAGAAGCGATGAAGTTTGTCCGGGATTTAGTGAAAGAAAAAAAACAGCTGGTTTTTATCGGGACTAAGCGTCAGGCGGCGACGGTGATTAAAGAAGAAGCTGTCAAGTGCAGTATGCCTTACGTGGCTGTCCGCTGGCTGGGCGGGATTATTACCAATTGGGAGCAGATCAAAAAAAGTGTGGATAAAATGATGGATTTGGAAAAACGGAAAGCAGCCGGAGAGTTTAAGAAATATACCAAGCGGGAAAACGTCTTGATTGACCGGGATATTGATAAGTTAAACCGGTTTTTAGGAGGGTTAAGAAATTTGATACAACAACCCTCGGCTATTTTTGTGGTGGATATTAAAAAAGAAATTGCGGCGGTAAGGGAAGCCCGGAAAAAAGGCATCACGGTAATCGGTATTGTGGATACAAACGTCGACCCGGAATTAGTGGATTTAGCGATTCCGGCCAATGATGACGCAGTGGCCTCGATAAAATATATTGTTGGGAAAATTAGTCAGGCGGTAGTAGATGGCAGTAAAAATTAAGGCTAACCAGATTAAAAAAATCCGGGAAGAGACCGGCGCTGGGGTAATGGAAATTAAAGGAGCCTTAGAAGAAGCCAAGGGCAGTGAAACCAAGGCCAAAGAAATTTTGGCAAAGAAAGGATTGGAAAAAGTGGCCAAGCGGGCCGATAAGGATACTAAAGAAGGTCAGATTTATGCTTATGTCCACAGCGGCGGCCGGGTAGCGGCCATGGTAAAAATTTTATGCGAAACCGATTTTGTCAGCCGAAGCGAAGAGTTTCAAAAATTAACCAAAGAATTGACGATGCAGGTGGCCAGCATGGATCCGAAAGACATTAAAGATTTGTTAAAACAGCCTTACATCCGCGATGCCAAAAAAACAGTAGCGGATTTGGTGAATGAGATGGCGGCCAAGTGCAAAGAAAGGATTACAGTGAAAGAGATTGCCAGAATGAGCCTTTGATGTTAGATTGATATCAGTATGGATGAGAGTAAATTAGCGCGGGCAAGACAGAAAATGGACGGGGTAATTCAATTGGTTAAAGATGATTTATTAAGCGTGCAGACCGGCCGGGCCAAACCGGCAATGGTGGAAAATGTCAAAGTAGCGGCTTATGAAGGCTCGGGGCCGATGGAGATAAGAGAATTAGCGACAATTTCGGCACCGGACCCGCACAGCCTGGTGATTAAACCCTGGGACCAAACGGTTTTAGCCAAGATTGCCAAAGCCCTTCAGGAAGCTAATTTGGGAATTAATCCGGTGGTGGACAACGAGATTATCCGGCTGTCTATACCGGCATTAACTGAGGAAAGACGGCAGGAGTTGGTCAAGTCAGTTAAACAAAAAATTGAAGGCGGCAAAGCAATGCTGCGACAAGCCCGGGGGGAAGCTAAAAAAGAAATCGATGACCAAAAAGGCGTGGCCGGCGTGTCCGAAGACGACATTTTTAGGTTAAACGAGAAACTGCAAGGGGTAGTGGATGAATATAATAAGAAATTAGATGAGCTGGAGAAAGTTAAAGAACAAGAGCTGATGCAAATATAATGGCGATTTTAAGCTTTCTTATAATTCTTTCAATTTTGGTTTTTGTCCACGAGCTGGGACATTTTTTGGCGGCGAAAAAGTTAAAAGTCAAAGTGGAAGAGTTTGGTTTCGGCTACCCGCCGAGAATTTTAGGGATTAAAAAGCGGGGAACAATTTACAGTTTAAATCTTTTGCCGTTTGGGGGATTTGTCAGAATGCGAGGTGAAGATCCTTCGACTTCGCTCAGGGCAGGTTTGCCTCAAGCTAAAGGAGCCTTTTTTTTGAAATCAAAACGAGTACGGTTGATAATTTTAATTGCCGGCGTGGTAATGAATTTTATCTTGGGAGTGGTGCTGTTCGGGGCGATTTACACCAAAACCGGCATTCCCCAGAAAACTGATTATTTGACTTTAACTGCCGTAGCGGTTGGCTCACCGGCGGAAAAGTCGGGCCTGAAACCGGACGACAAAATTTTGGGTTTTAAGGGGAGCGAAGAATTTATTAATTATATTAACGATCAGCGCGGCCAAGAAATAAGATTAAAGATTAAAGATGGACGAGAGTTGACTGTTATACCCAGATTGGTCCAGGACACGCCGGAAGGCCAGGGGGCGCTGGGAGTAGGAATAACTGATACAGAGACGGTATTTTACCCGATTTGGCAGCGGCCGTTTCGGGGAATGTGGCTGGGATTGCAGGAGGCGCTGGCTTGGGGCGGGGAGATTTTGGCCGGTTTGGGAACAATGATCGCTGGTTTGTTACACGGACAGATGCCGAAAGACGTAGCCGGGCCGGTGGGAATTTATCAAATCAGCAAAACCGTGGCCAAGGCCGGCTTTTTAGCGGTTTTACAGTTTATGGGGATTTTGTCAGTTAATTTGGCAATTTTAAATTTGCTGCCTTTGCCGGCCTTAGACGGGGGCAGGTTGCTGTTTCTGGGGATAGAAGCGGTGACGCGCAAGCGGATTAAACCGGGAATTGAGCAGGCGATCCATATGGCAGGAATGTTAGTATTAATTGGTTTGATGGTGTTAGTGACAATCGGAGATATTAAAAGGTTGATGGGGTAGTTTTGTGTTATAATTGAGATATATGAAAAAAATTAAAAAATCTGTTAAAAAATTCGGTCTTAATGCCTTGGTTTGGCGTGAGGGTGATTGGTTTGTGGCGAAAGCGGTGGAAATTGAAGTTGCCAGTCAGGGGAAAACCGTTAAGCAGGCATTAGTGAATCTTCAGGAAGCGCTGGAACTTTATTTTGAAGACGAAAAAGTGCCGGTTGATGATGTTATTTTGCCTGATCTGAGGCTGGAGAAACTCTTTCCCAATATTCGGTATGCCTAGATTTTACTCGGCCAAAGAGTTAATCAAAAGATTAAAAAGACTAGGTTTCACAATTATTTCCCAGAAGGGCTCATTTGCAAAATTAAATTAAAGGGGTTATTATAGGGTAGTTATGATTTTTGTCAGGAAAAGTGTTACAATTAATTACATATGCCAAAAGTTTTAAATTATCGAGTGCTCATTGAACAGGACGAAGACGGGGTTTTTGTGGCTTCGGCGCCGTCTCTGCAAGGTTGTTATACAGAGGGAGATACTTTTGAAGAAGCGATGAGGAATATTAAAGACGTGATTAAGCTTCATTTGAAAGCAAGAAAGACGAATGTTTCTCTTCCCGATGACAGCCAGACAGAATTTGTCGGTATTAAGAATTTAATTTTTCCTTATGGCTTATTTGCCAATTCTTAAACCGAATGAGTTGGTTAGGATAATTGAGAAACAGGGTTTTTCTAAAGATCGGCAGAGTGGTAGTCACGCTATATTTTCCCATAAAGACGGTCGATGGACTTCGGTGCCAATTCACAGAAAAACCATTGGTAAGGGTTTATTGCGCAAAATTCTTCGAGACATTCAATTAACGGTAAATGATATTAAAAGAAAATAAGGCGCATTTGTATAATTAAATTGTATGTGATATTATAGGGTATAATATACCTTATATGACAAATGCTGATAAGGCTTTTTTAAATATGTCAATGCCATTAGGTGAAGGAATCAGAGCGCGGACAGAGGCCCGTTTGAATCGGCCGCTCGTAAGAAACGCTGATGAAACTAGCATTCAGGGACAAGTGGATCAATTACAGGTACAAGATTTTGTTGCTTTTGCTATAGATCATCTTTTAAGTTTAAACGGACCGGAAACAACGGTGGACCGTTTAAAAAAAACCGATCCACAAACTGCGAGAGAGTTAATAAAGCAAGAGACTCGAGAGAATTGGAGTTTAATTTTAGATGGGAAACCTAATAAGAAGGCTTTAGCAAGATATGGGGCAATTACTTTGGTAAGTCTGACTGGCTTGGCTGTATTGGCGGCGTGTTTAGGCCGCAGTCCTACGCCAGGCGGCGGCGGAAGCACAGCCACAGCGACACCTGATTTGTGTTCCAATTTATTACATGCGGCGACAATTTATTCAGCGCAAGTGGAGCAGGCGGTGGTAATTACTCCGGATGCTTTGGTTAATACAGCCGCTCTTAATCAGCAATTGGTTTGTTATGATAGCCATTTAACAGCGACGGCGATTTTGCCGGATGCCGACGGAATCGCTAACGGCGGGGCAATTTTAAGCTTGGCAGTGGCGGGCGTAGATTCAAACAATCAGCCCACCCTGACAGGTTATTTAGGGGTGGAATTGAAGCCGGTGGATATTGATAATAACGGCCAGTTGGAAGCGCCGATAATGGTGGTCGATCCGGACGGAGTCAGATGGCAGGATAACGGCGGGAGCCAATTGATAGCGACTTTGCCCCAAGTGGCGGTTAATGCCCAGACCGGACAATTAGAGCCAACCGGAGATATGGTCAGGATAACGGCAGATAAAACAGACAACGGGATTAATTTTGCTCTGACAGCCGGCGATCAGCAAATTACGATAGCTAACGACCAATTGAGAAGTTTAGGAGCAGGGTTGCAATTAGCGGAAAATGCCAGGGCCATAATTGAAGCGAGAGCGCAACTGGCGGCAGAGTTTGTAGCGGGCGTCAGCCCGGAGCAATTTTTAAACGGAGAGGCGATTCAAAACGGCTTTACTTTGCCGGATGATGTCCGGGCCTTGGCCCGGGCCAATCACTTGGCGCCGATCCAGGATGAAAATAAAATTGTCGGTTGGGTTCCTACAGCGGGAGAACTAAGCGTGATGCTGACGGACCATTTGGTCAGCGGAGCAAAACTAATGCAGATGGATGACGGCCGGGTGACTTATAGCTTTGACGGCCAGCCGGGTTCAATTGCCGTGCATGATTTTCCGGTAATAGAGGGCGTCGGCGGAGCGGCCTTTGTGGCGCAGAAAGACAATCCCTGGGGATTAAAAGAAGGCACAGTGGTAGTGTGGTTTTTTACAGGCGGGGGGAAAGCGCCGAGTGTGGTGTTAAACCAGGATGTGCCGCTAAGGATTATGGTGGATGCGCCAAATAAAATTAGTGTAGCGCAAACGCCAAATGGTCTGACATTAACGTCAACCGACCAAGCCGGGCTAGAAATAGAAAAACAAAAGGTGGAGTTTTTGCCGCCTCTGCCGCCGGAATTTCTGGCTCAGCTAAGTGGCACAAATTTTAGCTACGAATCCGGGAACTTGGTGTACACGACACCGGATGGGGAGAAGATTACTATACCGGGAATGTTTTATACCGGAGGACTGAGTGTAGATTTGGGTAGAGGAAAGGTTATCATTGTCCCGTTTGATGAATTGGTAGATAGAGTGAAGATTGGGCAAGGTGACATTTTGCAGATTTATGACCAAAAAGGCGAAATTGTTGGTTTTTTTGACTGGAAAAATGAAGTTTGGGTGGATATAGTCACTTTACGGCCTGACTTTGAATCAATGACGGATGATCAACTGCTTAGTGAAACACAAAGGTTGGGTGAATTTTTCGCAAAGCAGATTGATTGCACTGCCGGATTAGAGGGTTTGTTGGTTTCAACCCAAGCGCCGGAGCGGGTGACGGGAGGAAATTATACTTGGGAGGCGGAGTATTTGGGGGTTTGGCAAATGCCTTTAACTAATGAAGACGGGTTACCGGTAGGACATATAAATTGTCTATATTTTGGAGCTCCCGGAGACAGTGTGGCTAATAGACAAGTATTTGCCGTTTGGGGTGGAGGAAAGTTGTGGGGAGAGATACTTCCGTTTGGTGCGGATACAAATTTATTTGGAGTGCCACAAATGGTATATGGATACGAAACTGTTAATCCTGAATATATAAATACATTACTCCAACCGGGAACAATGTATAAATTACTCATGACTCCCAAGAGGGATACGTGGAGTAACAAAAATCATGAAGAAAAAATTGTCGAGACTAAAAGACCGGTAAATCGCGGATTTGGATGGATTAATGGACCAGTTGTTTTTAGAATGACTGAAGCACTTATAAAAAGATTGGTTGCTGATCCCTCGCAAATAGGAATTTTTAACAATCCGGCAGTGCCTGATCCGGCATACATAAAGCCAGGCAGTAAATAACACGCTTTTGAATTAAGTCTTTTTTTGCTATAGTTAAAAGGATGAAGCAGTTTGGCTGGTTTATTTTTTCACTATTAGTGGTATTGATGTTGGGATTGTGGCAAGCGCCAAAAGCAATAGCCGGTCAATATTGTGCGGGAGAGCGTGTGGTAGATTATCACTGGATAGGGTGTAGTGAAAAAACAGGTCTTGAAGGTTGGTGTTACAATGATGACTATACTAGTCAGTGGTATATTTCTTGTCCTCATGCAAACTGTTCGTCAGGAGGATATTATGATAAGACTTCAAGATGCAGAAAGTCTGATGGTACAGGCCGTGGTGATACTGATAATGTTTGTGATGGAGACTATCCGGGTGAGACGCATTGTGATCCAAACCCTGATGTAGGATGTTATCCAGTTTCTGACTATCAAAATTTAAGTAGCAGTTGGGGTTACACTCAGTGTTATGTGACTTGCGATGAGAATAATTGGAGTGAGTGCGATTGCGACACAAATTTAAAGACGAATGATTGCGGGGATACAGTGCCATGCAGCTGTGGAGGTCCATCACCATCGTCGTCGCCGGGGACGTCGCCATCGCCATCGCCTTCGCCCTCGCCCTCGCCATCGCCGAGCTGTACAGTTGGAACTTGGACAAATGATAGCTGTGGTGGTGGTGATTGTGAGACTGATCAAATGAGGCAAACAAAGACAGATTCTCCGGTAAATTGCAGTCCGCCTTCCGTACGGTGTGTAGATGATCCTACCTGCCGTCCCGATGTTTGTGATAGTTCCTCAATTGATGGCACTGTCCTTAAAGATGGTTCTCCAATTGAGATTACAATGACCGGCGATCCGCCTAAATCAACAATAGACTACTTTACGCTGGCTTTTTACAACAAGGACAATCTTGGTCCACCTCCAAATTATACCCCCAAACCTATCTGGTTTACGGGTAGCACTCAGTATGGAAGAATATGCTATGCCGCCACGGGAGGGACGGATTGTACAATAAGCACTGATAAAAAAAGCGCCACTTTTACCATTTACTATGACGAGTTGAACCATCCTGATTTAAATTGGGGAGGCAATTATCCGACTGATATCCAAGTTAATGGCTACTTCAGGCTGAGCGATGGAGGAGTTTCCCGGGCTGACGGAAAAAAAGTTTCACTGTTGGTACACCTAGCTGCAACGTTACTCTGACACCAGCTAATAGTTCGGTAGTCAATGGGCAGACAAAACTTTATACTGCCTACGTTAATATGCCCGGCTGGAATATTGAGAGAGTTGATTTTTCTGCGGAAGACCCTCTTGTGGCTAGTGTTAATCCCTCTTCTGTTTGGACTACTATTCTTGACCAGACTATTTACCAGACTACAGCAAAAGGTCTAAAGATAGGTTCAACCCATATAAACGCCAATGTGATAAAGCCAGCGGGCCCACCCTGTCCGGCTGCTGCATCTATACAAGTTACCAATCCGGGACCTTGGTGGCAGGTGGTGGGCGGGAATGTCCATGCTAATGGCGGCGATGTCAGTTCAAATATTCCCAGCACAGCCACAAAGCCGTATTTAATTACTGAGGCGGCAAACCATACAACCGGTTTAGCCTCTTATACCGGCGCGCTCGATACAGGTTATGGAACTATCAGTGAAGACGGCAATAATTGGCAGGCGCAGACAACTTATCACGGGGGACCAACAGGTTATGATTATTTTAACAGGAGGAAATTGGTCAATCGATAGCGGCATCAAGGCGGTAATTTTAGTGCCGAATGATCTGATAATTACTCAAAATATTAGTGTGGCTAAGGGCGGATTTTTGGCGATAATTGCTTCAGGGAATATCGAGGTTGAGCCAAGCGTGAAGAATCTTCAAGGTGTGTATATTGCTGATGAGGTAATTGATACTGGGGGGCTCACGAATCCATTACAGGCAGAGGGAATTTTTGTCGGTTGGGGAGGAATTAATCTGCAACGGAATTTAACGGATAATAGTCATCTACCGGCGGAGAGATTTACTTACCGGGGAGATTTAGTGGTGAATGCTTACCGATATTTATTAAAGCCGCATATTAATTGGCAGGAGGTGGCGCCGTAAGATATGAAGAGAAAATCGCTGACGATTTTATTATTAATTTTGGTCGGGGGATTAAGTTTGGTGGTTTTTTGGCTTTATAAACAGGTGAGTCTTGAAAAACAAAATCAAGCGGCTCAAACCCTTCAAGTGGCTCAAACCCCTGAATATCCGTATTTTCCGGCTAAGGCAGAAACATATTTAGATGCAGAGAAAACCTGGCAGAGAAAATCGTTTCAGCCGATTTTTAAAGAATTTGTGGAAGCGGATAACAAAAGGTATTTAGTGGTCAATTATTCCACCGGTGCCAGTGGAACTTTAGAGGAAGGGAAAATTTTTGTCACTAGAGGAATTCCATATATCGATGAACAGGCTAAAACGACAATTATTGATAGCTTAACATTAAAGGATAAGTTAAAGCCGGGAGATAGATTCGGAGTGGATTATTTATCTCAAATACCCCAAGATTTTTCTTTAAAGATGCCTCATTGTCAGAATCAGGCGATTGAATGTCTGCTGGCCGCTTATAAGCAGGAAAGCGATAAAAAAGGCGAGAAAGCGTTTTATGCAATGTTTATTTATCGGATTTTAAAGAAGTAGGGAGTGTGGTAAATTAGAGGGATGAGATATTCTTTA
>JAPLVF010000015.1 GCA_026397255.1 Candidatus Beckwithbacteria bacterium
TGGTGACCAAGATTAATCAGATTATAAGAGAGGAAATGAATGCGGTTAACGGGCAGGAGATGTTAATGCCGTTATTGCACCCTAAGGAACTTTGGAATGAAACCGGGCGCTGGGAGAAGGCAGACGAGATTATGTACAAACTGAAAGACAAGCGGGAACGCGAGTATGTTTTATCGTTTACCCATGAGGAAATTGTGATGGATTTACTGCGAAAAAATATTGTGAGCTACAAAGATTTACCGGTAGCGGTTTATCACTTTTCGACCAAATTCAGAAACGAAGCCCGGGCCAGGTCAGGGATTTTAAGAGGCCGGGAGTTTATGATGAAGGATTTGTACAGCGCCCATACGGATGAAAAAGATTTAATGGATTATTACGAAAAAGTTAAAAAAGCGTATGGGAAAATTTTTACGAGATTAGGTTTTATGATTAAGGTAACGGAAGCGGCCGGGGGCGTGTTTACTGACAAAAATACCCATGAGTTTCAGGTTTTAAGCGAGGGGGGAGAAGACACGATTTATTACTGCGATAGTTGTGACTGGTCACAAAACCAGGAGATTTTTAAAGGGAAAGAAGGGGGTAAATGCCCGGATTGCAAGAAGGGAAAAATTATTAAAGCCAGGGCGATCGAAGTGGGCAACATTTTCCCTTTAGGAACCTGGTATGCCCAAAAAATGGGCATGTTTTACACTGATAAAAAAGGCGAGAAAAAACCGGTTTGGTTCGGCAGTTACGGCATCGGGCCAACCAGAGTAATGGGGGCGTTAGTGGAAGTTAATCATGATGATAAGGGAATGATTTGGCCAAAAGCGGTAGCGCCATATCAAGCGCACTTAATTAATTTACTTCGCGGATGCGGACTTAATCGGGATACCGGTTAGATTGGTGGTGTCGGAAAAAACCCTTCGACAAAGCTCAGGGCAAGTAAAATTAGAGTGGAAAAAAAGAGATTCTAACAAGACAGAACTTTTGGATTTGGGGGAGGTAATCAAGCGGTGCCAGACAAATTGATTGTTACCCACATTTTTCCGGATTTGGATGCGATTGCCAGCGTGTGGTTGTTGCAGCGGTTTGATGATGATTTAAAAACCGCCAAACTGGAGTTTGTTCCGGCCGGAAAAACTTATCAAAACCAAGCAGTGGACTCTGATCCGACGCTAATTCATGTGGATACGGGCATGGGCAGATTTGACCATCACCAAGACAATGAAAGAACTTGTGCGGCTAAGCTCGTCTTTAATTATTTAAAGAGCCAAAAAAAGATTAGTTTAAAATATCAAAGTGCTTTAGAAAGGTTAATTGAGATTGTGACTCAAGCGGACCAGTTTGAAGATTTTTATTGGGAAAAACCCAGCGATGACCGTTATGAGTTTTTCCTGCAATATTTACTGGATAATTTTAAGTTATCAGGCAAGTTAAACGATACGGAATTAGTTTATCAGGGGATGGCGCTTCTGGACGCGGTTTTATTCGGCTTAAGGCAGAAAATTGAATCGGAAAAAGAAATCGCCAAGGGAATTAAATTTAAATCAAAATGGGGCCGGAGTTTGGGGGTAGAAACGCAGATTATTTTTGACATTAAATTGGCCCACAAACTGGGTTTTAATTTAGTAGTGCGCAAAGAAACGGAGACGGGGTTTGTGTCAATTAAGTCACAGCCAAAGAAAGACCTAGATCTAGGTGAAGTTTATGACGAACTAAAAAAAGCGGATAGCCAAGCGGACTGGTTTTTTCATTCCAGTCGGCATATAATTTCTAATGGCTCGCGGCATAACAAAAATGTTAAACCGAGCCGTTTAAGTTTAAAAGAAATTATCGAGATAATAAAGAATATCAATCCGCCAGTTGGCGGAAAAGGGGGTGTTTTAAACGACAATGTCCATCATCGTCAAGGCGCAGCCAGGTGATTCAACTGACCAGTTAATCCGGAATTTCAAAAAGAAAGTTTTGCAGGACCAATTGTTAACGGAATTGAAAGACCGAGAGTTTTATAAAAAACCCTCAATGATTAAAAAAGAAAAAATGTCCGAATTTAAACGGTTAAAAAAACGCCGAAAAAAACTCAGATGCTTACGACAGCGACAATAACCAAAAGCTTAACAGCGGCGATGCTGAAAAAAGATGCCTTGCGGGTGTCGGTTTTGCGGCTGGCTTTGGCGGCGGTGAATAATGAAAAAATCGCCAAAGGCCGAGAGTTGGATGAAGCGGAAATAATCGCCTTGCTGCAAAAAGAGGTAAAAAAGCGACACGAAGCAATTGCGCTTTATAACCAAGGTAAACGGCCGGAATTGGCTCAAAAAGAAGCGGCTGAAATTAAAATTATCAATGAATATTTGCCGGCAATGATGGGTGAAAAAGAGTTGGGGGAATTAGTTAAAGCGATGAAGAAAAAAGGCGAGTTAGGAACCGATTTTGGCCAGGCGATGAGAACGGTAATGGCCAAGGTTAAAGGCAAAGCGGAGGGGAAATTGGTGGCCCAAATAGTGAAACAAGAGCTATGAAAGTAGTGGCGGAAGTTTCTTTTGTTGATGAGGTGGAAATTAAAAAGTTAAATTTTAAGTATCGAAAGATTAATCAGCCGACGGATGTTTTGTCGTTTCCCTTAGAAAATATGCAAGCCGGGCCGGATAAAATTATCCGCCTGGGCGATATTGTGATTTGCCGCCAACAGGCAAAGAAAAAAGGCCATAGTGTCGCTTTTTTAATTAAGCACGCTATGCTACATTTGTTGGGGGTTCATCATAAATGACTTTATATTTAAAATACCGGCCGCAAAAAATTAAAGAACTGGATCTGGAGTCAGTCCGGAAAACCTTAGGGGAAGTCCTGGCATCAAAAAATATTCCCCATGCTTGGTTATTCAGCGGGCCAAAAGGCACGGGCAAGACTTCCAGCGCCAGAATTTTAGCGAAAGTGGTTAACTGTTTGTCACGCAAAGGAGCAGAGCCGTGCAACAAGTGCAATAGTTGTCAGTTGTTCGGTTCGGGCAGATCTTTAGATTTAATTGAAATCGACGCGGCTTCGAACCGGGGAATTGACGACATCCGCGATTTACGGGAGAAAATTAAGCTGTCGCCTGCTCAAGCAAAATACAAAATTTATATTATTGACGAAGCGCACATGCTGACGGCCGAGGCGTTTAACGCGCTGTTAAAAACCTTAGAGGAGCCGCCGGCGCACGCCAAGTTTATTTTATGCACGACAGAAATAAATAGACTGCCGGCAACAATTGTGTCGCGTTGCTTTCAGGTTAAGTTTAACAAGGCAACAACCTCAGAAATTGTCCGTTCTTTGGAACGGGCAATCAAAGGGGAAGGGATAAAAATCAGGCCGGAAGACGTGGGGAAAATTGCTAAAAACAGCGATGGTAGTTTCCGGGATGCGGTGAAAATTTTAGAAGAATTAACCCAAACTGGGAAAACGATCAGTTCTAAACGGGTAGCAGAAGTGTTGGAAAAAGGGTTAGCCGGACAAGACTTAGATGATTGGTTGGTAATGGTTTATCATGGGGAAAAAGCCAAGGCATTAGATTGGTTTAACAAAGCGTTAAATGAGGGATTGGACGTTAGGCAATTTATCGTGACAGCTTTAGACCGGCTGCGGGAGATTTTGCTGAGACGTTTGGGAATAAGCGTAGAGGCTGAGGAGATTCCGGCAATTGATGATTTGGAAAAATTAAAAAAATTAATTGTCAAGCTGCTGCAGGTCGGTAAGGAAATGAAAGGGGCGGTGATTGAAAGCCTAGCGATAGAAT
The DNA here is from genome assembly GCA_026397255.1 of Candidatus Beckwithbacteria bacterium. Classification (NCBI taxonomy): domain Bacteria; phylum Candidatus Beckwithiibacteriota; species Candidatus Beckwithbacteria bacterium. Next base: position 3,755 of record JAPLVF010000015.1, read on the forward strand.
TAATGATAGCGGAGTTGGAAGAGTCCCGATCCGAAGATCGAGGATCCACGACTGAAAAGTCGGGACAAAAACCATTAGTTAATAAATTAGGAAAATTAAGCCTGGAGACGGTGTTGGAAAAGTGGGGGCAAGTTTTGGAAGCAGTGCGGCCGCATAATCATAGTTTGGAGGCCTTGCTAAAAGCGACGAAACCGGCAGGTTTTGACGGCAAATGTTTAAACATTCAGGTTTTTTATAAATTTCACAAAGAGCAGTTGGAGTTGGACCGCTACCGGCAAATAATTGAGGAGACGATTGCCAAAGTGTTAGCCTACCCGGTAACGGTAAAATATTATTTAGGAGAGAGAAAATCCCGATCGATAGTCAAAACAGAATCAGAAAAAATAGAAGAAATTTTTACGAAGGGGGTGAATTAAAGTGTTTGATAAAGTCAAACAATTAGCCAACTTAAAAAAGATGCGCGACCAGGCGATGGCGATCCAGAAGCAACTAGCCCAGGAAGAAATTGAGATTAACGAAGACAACATTAAAATTGTGATCAGCGGTGACCAAAAATTAAAATTATTGGAAATTGACGGTTTAACTAACGAGAGGGTTTTAGAATTGATTAACAAAGCCATTAAAAAATCACAGGAGATGGCGGCCAAAAAATTAGCAGAAATGAGCGGCGGTTTAAGCGGTTTATTAAAAGGCCAAAGTCCATTAGGAGAATAGAGTTAGATTTTTTCGATTCGAAACTTGGTTTCCACCGGGGGATTTAAGAATTGGCGGGAAGCATTGCCGGAGCGTAAAAATATTTCCATAAACGGATCGTCGCCGCCGGAACTGCCGGGAGCAAAGGCCATATCGCCGGATTTTACTTCAAAATTGCCGTTGGCATAAATACCGGTTTGATAAATATGATTAATGACCATGCGGATTTTGGCGCCGGCCGTTAGTTTGATCTGTGAGCGGCGGGTGGTGGTTTTAATGTTGCCGTAGGGATCGATGTGGCTGATGCGGTTTTCCGGGATGGCCGGAATACTGTCAACCGTGACCGGTTTACCTAAATATTGATTGGTTTTGCCTTTGATAATACCGGCGGCGGCGTAGGGATAAAAGTCACGGGAGCGGAACTGGGAACCATGATTTTGGGTTTTGATAAGACGGAATTTGACAATTTCATCTTTAACGAAACTAAAACACCAGCCGGCATCAACAGCGCAGATTTGAGCGTTGTTTTTAAGACGGGCATATTTAAACAATTCACCGGCATTGGCCTCCCGTTTTTTGTGGTCGTCTTTTCTGGGGGCAGTATTAGAGTAAATAAAGAGATTGTGGCTGGGATTATAAACAGCCAACTGGGCAATAAAAAAGCCGGTGTTTAAGGTGGAAAACGGCGGAGTGGAGAGCGGGTAAAGTTCCACATCGGGTAGAAGAAATTTAAACCTTTGAATGACTTCGGCAAAGGACAGATCGCCGGTGCCGTAGTCAGCGATCAGATGAATATAAGGCAAAGAACTCATAAATTGTATGATATACTGGCGCTATGAAGATCGCAAGAGCTATAAATAGGATGATTGAAGCTTTGGAGAAACTGCCGGGAATCGGACCAAAAACGGCGCAAAGACTGACTTTTTATTTACTCCATAATCCGCAAGCAGAGCTGGATAAATTCAGTCAGGCAATTTACCTATTAAAAAAGGATACCAAGGAATGTCCGGTGTGTTTTAATGTGGGCGAAAAAGATGTTTGTGAAATTTGTTTGGATCGGAGCCGGGACCAGACAAAGATTTGCGTGGTGGAGCAACCATTGGATATTTTGGCGATTGAAAAAGGCGGTTTTTACAATGGTTTATACCATGTTTTAGGCGGGGCGATTTCCCCCTTAAATAATATCGGGCCGGAAGAGTTGCGCATCCGGGAACTGTTGAAAAGAGTGAAAGATGATAAAATAACGGAAGTTATCCTGGCGACTAACCCAAATATGGAAGGGGAAGCGACCGCCATGTATATAGCCAAACAAATGTCCCCGCCAAAGGGCGGGCAGGTACATTATAAAGGTTTACAAATTACCAGATTGGGCCGGGGATTGCCGATCGGGGCAGATTTAGAATACGCAGACGAGCAGACTTTAAGTCGGGCGTTTGAAGGCCGAAGAGGGATGTAATTATGAAAGTTTTTTTCACCGCCAGCCCCAGAGGAAAAAAGAAAGACCTGAATCAAAACTACCAGAGGATCTACGAACTTTTAGAAAAATTAGGTTGTGTTCATTTGTCGGATTTTATTAAAAAAGTTGAACCGAAAGAATTTTCATTGAGTACGGAAGAGGAAAGAATTGAGAATTATAAAAAAACCGTGAAAATAATTAAAGAGGCGGATTTGATTGTTTTAGAAACTTCTTTGCATAGTTTGGCAACAGGTTATATTGCCAATTTGGCACTGGACTTGGGAAAACCGGTCATTGCCTTACACGCAGAAAAAAGAAAACCGTATTTTTTGTTAGGAATTCAAAATGAAAAGTTACAAGTGGTGGAATATTCTTTGAGTTCTTTGAAAGATGTTTTGAAAAATGCGGTAGAATATGCAGGGGAAAAAATTGATACGAGATTTAACTTCTTTATTTCACCGACGATCGGTAATTATCTAAATTGGATTGCCAAGCATAGGAAATTACCCAGGGCCGTGTATTTAAGAAAATTGATTGAGCAAGACATGGAAGAGAACAAAGATTACAATAAATAGTATATGCCCAAAGGGAACAGTGTTAGCGGCGATGTCTTTGGGGAACTATTGGAAACTGTCAAACAAACAGTGAAGGCCGGAGCAAAAGTTGTTCAACCGGAGAAGATATCAGCGACGAAAACACATCAACAGAAAACTGATGATTCTGAAGAAAAAACCCGGGCTGAACAGATTAGAAGATTGGCGGAAGTGGATAAAAAACAATCTAGGCAGGCTTACGAAGAAATTCAAAATGAAATTAAAATGATCAGAAAAAGACAAGCAGCAACACCGCGTAAATATGTGGTGGCGGCGACCGGATATGATAAAGAGCAACACGAAAATCCGGAAAGTTTTTGGGATAAAATGAAGAAAAAGAAGGAGACAATGAAGAAAAAACTGCCGTTGACAAGTAAACAGGGCATGGGAACGGGAGAAATAACCCGGGGGGTCAGCGGATAAATTATGTTAAAAATCTACAATACATTGTTCCGTAAAATAGAAGAGTTTAAGCCGCTAAATCCACCTAAAGTTGGAATGTATATTTGTGGACCAACAGTATATGACTATGCTCATCTTGGCCATGCCCGGACTTATACTAATTCGGATGTTTTGGTGAGAACATTAAGGTGGTTTGGTTATCAAGTCAAAGTGGTGATGAATATTACTGACGTGGGGCATTTAACCAGCCAGGCAGACACGGGCGAGGACAAGGTAGAAAAAAAGGCGAGGCTGGAAAATAAAACTGCCCAAGAAATTGCTAAATATTACACCGATGATTTTTGGCAGATGTGTGTGGGCTTAAATATTTTAAAGCCGGATATTATTACTCCGGCGACACAACATATTCCGACGATGATTAACCTAATAAAAACTTTGGAGCAAAAAGGCTTTGTTTATAAAACCGATGACGGAATTTATTTTGACACCAGTAAGTTAGCGGATTATGGTCGATTAGGACGGATAGATATTAAAGGGTTACAGGTGGGTTGGCGGGTGGAAAAAAGACAGAAAAAACATCCAACTGATTTTGCTTTGTGGAAATTTTCCCCTTCTCCGTCAGCCGACGGATCAGGGCAAGCCCAGCGTCAAATGGAGTGGGAAAGCCCATGGGGGATTGGCTTCCCGGGGTGGCACATTGAGTGTTCGGCAATGAGCATGAAATATTTAGGAGAGACTTTGGATATTCATACTGGCGGAGTAGACCACATTCCGGTGCACCACACCAACGAGATCGCTCAAAGCGAAGCGGCTACCGGCAAACAATTTGTCCGCTATTGGTTTCATAGTAATTTTTTGGACATTGATGGAGCCAAGATGAGTAAAAGTTTGGGTAACTTTTATCGGGTGAAAGACTTGATAGATAAAGGTTACGAGCCGTTGGCGTTACGGTATTTATTTTTAACCGGTCATTACCGGACAAAAATGAATTTTACCTGGAAGGCGTTGGATGGGGCGCAAGAGGCTTACAAAAAATTAAAAGCATTAATTAGCGAGTGGGTAGATGAGCCGAAAGTTAACTTTGATAATAAATTTAATAATCAATTTAAAACAGCGATTGAAAATGATTTAAATTTACCGCAAGCGCTAGCAGTGGTATGGGAGATGGTAAAAAGTCCTATTGCTAGCGGAAATAAGTTAGCCTTGATCCAAGAATGGGACAAAGTTTTAGGGTTGAATTTAGGGCAAAAGGGCATTAGGGCAAAAGGGCAAAAGATGTCGGAAGAAATTAAAAAATTAATTAATTTAAGAGAAAAATTAAGGCAAGAAAAAAAATGGCAAGAGGCGGATGAGTTAAGAAAACAAAATGAAGCCCAAGGCCATCAAGTTAAAGATGAAAAAATTAAGGCTTGACAAGTTAAAGGGTAAGACGATAAAGTGAGTTAGGACTGGAAGAATGCATGAAGCGTGTGGAATTTTCGGAATTTTTGCTCCCCAAGAAGACGTGGCCAGGCTGATTTTTTATGGACTGATTGCCCTGCAGCATCGGGGTCAGGAATCGGCCGGAATTGCCACAGCGGACTATAAAACAGTTAGCTGTTATCGAGGGATGGGCTTGGTGAATCAGGTGTTTAAAGAAGGTATGATTAAAAAACTTAAGGGAAAGTTAGGAATTGGTCATACCCGTTATTCAACTGAAGGCTCATCGATTTTAAAAAATGCGCAGCCGGTGGTATTAAATTCTCAGTTTGGTGATTTGGCTTTGGCACACAACGGCAATTTGGTCAACTACAAAGAATTAAAAAAATACTTATTAAAAAAAGGCCACGCTTTAAACAGTGAACTGGACTCAGAGTTAATTTTAAGACTTATTATTGCTATGCCGGGAAAAACTCTAAGAGAAAAAATTATTAAAGGAATCGAGTTGATTAAAGGCGCTTTTTCTTTGGTGATGATTACCAAAGATAAACTTTATATGATTCGGGATCAGTGGGGGATTCGGCCGTTAGTCATCGGCAGGATTAACGGTCAAGCTTGGTTGGCGGCTTCAGAATCAGTGGCGATTGAATCCATTGGGGGTCGAGTGGTTAGAGAAGTTCGTCCGGGAGAGATGATGGAAATTTCTAAAAAAGGCCTGGAGAGTTTTTATCAGGTTAAAAATCAAAAAACCGGGTTTTGTATTTTTGAATATGTTTATTTTTCCCGACCCGACAGCACAATGAATGGACGATTGGTATACAGTGCCAGATTTATGGCGGGCAGGATTTTGGCTAAGGAATATCCGGTTAAAGCTGACTTTGTGATGAGTGTTCCGGATTCAGGGACTTCGGCGGCGTTGGGTTATGGTCGGCAAAGCGGTTTGCCGTTTCAGGAAGGTTTGATAAAAAGCCGTTATGTAGGCCGGACGTTTATTCAACCCAGCCAGCGGATTAGGGATTTAGGAGTCAGCTTAAAATTTAATCCTTTAAAAGAAATTTTAAAAGGGAAAAGGGTAGTGGTGGTGGATGATTCGATTGTCCGGGGAACAACAATTGCCCAGTTGGTTAGTCTTTTAAAAAAAGCCGGCGCTCGCCAGGTCCATCTGCGTATTGCCAGCCCACCATTTAAAAATGTTTGTTTTTTGGGGATTGATGTTTCCAAATATGCTGAATTGATTGCCAGTAAGCATGATTTAAAGAAAATTAAAACTAAATTAGGAGCGGATAGTTTGGGTTATCTATCTTTATCCGGCTTAAAACAAGCGATCGGAAAAACTGATTGCCAGTTTTGCACAGGCTGTTTTAATAGTGATTATCCGGTAAAATAGAGAATATGACATTGATTATTGATGGAAAACAAATGGCTCTAAAAAAAGAGCAGGAGTTAAAAGTGAAGTTAAAGGGGAGAAAAGCAGTTTTAGTGAGCCTGGTGGCTAAAGAAGACGTTAAGGGGCTTTTATACACCAAACTTAAACGGGAAGCGGCGGGGAGAATCGGTTTGGTTTTTCAGCAAGAAATATTTTCGTTAGCCGATAGTCGAGGAGCAATAGAATTAATGCGGGAAATCAGGAAAGAGCCGTTAGCTGGTTTAATTGTGCAAAAACCCGGTCAAGAGCTAGGAAGAAAGTATTTTAAGACAAAAGAAGATTTTAAAGCGTGGTGGTTAGCGATGACGGATTTGATCCCAGAAGGAGTAGATGTTGATGCTTTAAAGCCTCAGACTTTAGGAAAAATTGTTATCGGTAAATCTAAATATTATCCGGCGACAGTGATGGCAGTTTGGCAGGTTTTATTAATGGCTTTTAAGGAAAAGGAGTTAATGGGGAAAACAGTTGTGATTTTGGGATCGTCAGAAATTTTAGGTAAGCCTTTGGCGCTTTTATTACGGGATAAAGGGATGGCGGTGATTCTATTGGGATCCGGTTGTTGTCAGGCCGATCGATTAATGAAAGAAGCAGATGTGGTAATTGGGGCGGCCGGATACCCTAAAATTATCACTGAAGAAAAAGTTAAACCAGGAGCGGTAGTAATTGATGCCGCCGGTGGTGATGTGGATTTTACCAACGTAAAAAAGAAAGCCAGCCTAATTACTCCACCAACCGGCGGGATTGGGCCATTAACAGTAGTTAATTTATTGGCAAATTTGGTAGAAAATTTACAATGAAGAATTTAGCGGTTTTAATTTCGAATACCGGCACAGGTACAAACTTAAAGGCAATTATCAAAGCGATAAAAACTAAAAAATTGAAAGCAAAAATTATGGTGGTGGTGGGTGATACGGATAAAGCCTTGGGTTTAAAGCACGCTAAACAACATAATATACCAATTCAAATAATTAAAGTAAAAGATAACTTAGTAGAAATATTAAAAAATAAATTTTCAGTAGATTATGTTTGTTTGGCAGGTTGGAAGAAAATTATCCCGAATGAATTAATTAAGGCTTTTCCTAACAAAATTTTTAATATCCACCCGGGTTTAATCCCAAATAAACTGGATGGTCAAGTAATCAATCCTGACGGGACGGTCGGCTTATGGAACAGGGGAAAATTGGCAGAAAAGGCGATTGAGAATTTTTTAAATAAAAAAGCGACTTATGCCGGATCGTCAGTACATTGGTTGAGTGAGCAGTTTGATTTTGGAAAGGTTTTAACGCGATGTTTTGAACCGATAAAACCTGGCGATACCGTACAATCGCTTTATAAACGATTAAAGAAAAAAGAAAATAAAATTTATGTGGAGTCTTTAATTTCCATATGCAAGTACTAAAAATTTTAATTGTGGGAGCTGGTGGCCGAGAACACGCTTTGGCGTGGAAAATTAAACAATCGCCGTTGGTAAAAAAGATTTTTATTGCGCCGGGAAATGCTGGGACAGCGACTCTCGGAGAAAATGTGGAGATTAAAATTGATGATTTACGGGGTCTACTTAAATTTGCCATAAAAGAAAAAATTGATCTAACGGTGGTGGGTCCGGAAGCGCCACTGGTTTTAGGGATTGCGGATTTATTTAAAAAAAATGGTTTAAAAATATTTGGTCCGACGAAAAAAGCGGCTTGTTTAGAAGGCTCAAAGATTTTTGCCAAAAAACTGCTGCAGCGGTTAAAAATTCCCACCGCTAAATTTAAAGCTTTTAATAATTTAATTAAAGCCAGGAATTATTTAAAAACAGTCAGTTTCCCAATTGTCGTTAAGGCGGATGGGTTGGCGGCCGGTAAGGGAGTAGTGGTGGCGAAAAATTACCAAGAAGCCGAAAAAGCCTTAACTAAAAGAGTGGTAATTGAAGAATGCTTGATCGGTCAGGAAGTGTCTATAATTTGTTTGACAGACGGTAAGACAATTTTGCCGTTGTTAGCGGCACAGGATCATAAAGCCATCGGTGATCATGACCAAGGACCAAATACCGGCGGTATGGGCGCTTATGCGCCAACGCCAATGGTGAGTCGGACTTTAATTAATCAAATTAACGATAAAATTTTAAAAAAGGTGATTTTGGGGATGAATCAAATTAGTCGGCCATACCAGGGAGTTCTATATGCCGGTTTAATGTTAACAAAGGTCGGCCCTAAAGTGCTGGAATTTAACTGTCGCTTCGGCGACCCGGAAACTCAGCCACAGATGGTTTTACTAAAATCTGATTTAGTTAAGTTGATGCTAGGCGTAGTGGCAGGAAAATTAGCAAAAGAAAAAATAGAGTTTCAAAAAGGGTTTGCGGTGGGAGTGGTGATAGCTTCCCAAGGTTATCCCGGCGAGTATAAAACCGGCTATCCGATTTACGGCTTAAAGAAAAATTCAGCGATATTTCAATCCGGCACGAAGTTAGTTAACGGTCAAGTGGTAACCAGTGGGGGAAGAGTAGTATGTGTGATTGGTAAAGCAAAAAGTTTAAGGGGGGCACTCAAAGCTGCCTATGCTCAAGTTAAAAAAATTAAGTTTAAAAATAGATATTTTCGTAAGGATATTGGACAGAAAGGGTTAATCCATGGTTAGGCAAATTTTTGTGATTGATAAACAAAACCAGGTTTTGGTGCAAGTGTATAAAATTGATAAAAATTTGAGCGCAAAGGATTGCCAGAAAGTCGGGGAAAGATTAATTAATCCGGTGATTCAGGAGTTTGAAGTTGATAAATTGGGGTTGTTAAAAAGATCTAAATGGTGGGCAGAAATTAGTTTTTTGCCGGGCGTGACGGATAATGTGGCCACGACTAGTCAGGAAATTATCAGCGATTTATTAAAAATAAAATTTACCAACAGGGAGAGAGTTTATACCTCTCAACTAATTTTTAATAAAAAGAAGCTTGAGGAAATTTCCGCTAATCCTTTAATCCAAAAAGTAACCATTAATCAGCGGCAAGAAACACCAAGAGTGAAATTATCTGGTAAAAAAACTGTGGAAAAAGTTAATCTGGAGGTTAGTGATAATCAGCTGGAAATTTTAGGGAAACAAGGAATTAAAAATAGGGGACCATTAGCTTTAGATTTGAATGAACTAAGAACTATTAGAGAATATTTTCGGCAAGAAGAACGATTACCAACCGATATTGAGTTGGAAGCGATTGCCCAAACTTGGTCGGAGCACTGCCAGCATAAAATTTTTAAAGATTTATTTAAAAAATATATCAAAGCGGCCACGGACAAAATTAATAAACGTTTTTGCGTCTCTGTTTTTACGGATAACTCTGGAGCAATTGAGCTGGATAAAGATTGGCTGGTGACGCATAAAGTAGAAACTCACAACAGCCCATCGGCATTAGATCCTTTTGGAGGAGCGATTACCGGCATCGTCGGGGTGAATCGGGACACAATTGGCTTTGGTTTAGGGGCAAAACCAGTAGCAAATATATATGGATTTTGTTTAGCTGAGCCAGATGATAAGAGACAATTTTACCGTGATCAAAAATTAACCCGGCCACTTTTGTCAGCGAGGAGGATTTTTGACGGAGTGGTAAAAGGGGTAAATAGTGGCGGCAACTGCTCGGGGATTCCCACGCCATTAGGCTGGTTATATTTTGATGATAGTTACCGGGGGAAACCGTTGGTGTTTGTGGGAACAGTCGGAGTGATACCCAAAAAAAAAGGCAAGAGATGGCTGTATCAAAAAAAAGCGAAAGTGGACGATTACATCGTGATGGTGGGTGGCCGGGTGGGGTTAGACGGAATTCACGGAGCGACTTTTTCTTCTGAGAGTTTGAATCGCGGCAGCCCGGCTTCAGCAGTGCAAATCGGCGATCCGATTACTCAAAAAAAATTAAGCGATGCGTTGGTGAAAGAAGCCCGGGATCAGAATCTATATAACAGTATTACTGACAATGGGGCCGGTGGTTTGTCCTGCAGTGTGGCGGAGATGGCTAAAGAAACTAATGGTTTTGAAGTGGAGTTAACTAAGGTGCCGGTGAAATATTCGGGGTTGGCGCCGTGGCAAATTTGGATTTCCGAATCGCAGGAAAGAATGACTTTGGCCGTTCCCAAAAATAAATGGCGAAAATTTAAAAAATTGATGGAAAAAAGAGGCGTGGAAGCGACAGTGATTGGCAGGTTTACGAATTCCAGTAGAGGGATAGTGAAATATCAAGGTAAAAAAATTATGGATTTAGATATTAAGTGGTTGCATGACGGTTGGCCAAAGAAACAACTTAACCCAGTTTATGTAAAAAATAAATTTAAAGAGCCGAAATTAGTGGCAAAGAAAGATTTAACACAGACACTTTTAAAAATGCTGAGACAGCCTAACTTGAGTAGTTTTGAATTTATCAGCCGGCAGTATGACCATGAAGTGCAAGGCGGTTCGGTGATTAAACCGTTGCAGGGCAAAGGTAAAATTAACGCTGAAGCCGTGGTGGTCAGACCGATTTTAAGTTCGTCAAAAGGAGTAGTGTTGTCAGCGGGAATTAATCCAAGATTAAGTTTAATTGATCCTTACCAAATGGCAGGGAATGCGATTGATGCGGCGGTCAGAAATGCAGTTAGTGTGGGCGCAAATTTTGACAAAATTGCGCTTCTCGATAATTTTTGCTGGTGCAGCAGTGACGAAGCGCAAAAACAGGGAGAGCTAAAGCGGGCAGTGGAGGCTTGTTATGATGTAGCGGTTATTTATCAAACACCCTTTATTTCCGGTAAAGACAGTATGTTTAATGATTTTAGTGGTTTTGATAAAAATGGTCAGTCCGTAAAGATTTCGATATTGCCAACATTGCTCATTTCCAGCATCGGAATAATTGATGATATTACGAAAGCGGTTTCGATTGATTTTAAATTCCCGGGAGATTTAATTTATATTTTAGGGGAAACTAAAAATGAGTTGGGCGGGTCGGAATATTTTAAGATGAGGGGATATGTCGGCAATAATTTGCCTAAAGTGGAGACAGACAAAAATAAGAGGTTGTATCAAGCCTTAGCAACAGCAATTCATAGGAGATTAGTGGCATCGAGTATCAGCATTAACCGCGGCGGATTGGGAATAGCGTTAACCAAAAGCGCGATGGCCAGTGATTTGGGCCTGAAAATTAAGTTAACCAATGACGGTTATAGTTTGTTTTCCGAAAGCAGCGGGGGGGTGGTAGTAACTATTAATCCCAAAAATAAATTAATGTTTGAAAAAATCATGGATGGTAATTTTTATCAGCTAGTTGGGAAAGTGACTCATCAGCCACAAATATTAATCGGTGATTTTGTAAAGGTGTCGGTAGCGAGAGCATTGCAGGCTTATAAATTAAGATTTAAAAATTTCTGATGTCGAAAGTTAAAATTTTAATTTTATCCGGGTACGGGCTTAACTGTGAAGAGGAGACCGCTTTTGGTTTTAACCAAGTTGGCGGTCAGGCGGAAATTGTTCATATTAATGACTTAATTGCCAAAGATAAAAAATTAGCCAATTATCAAATTTTGGTCTTACCGGGCGGTTTTTCTTACGGCGACGACACCGCTTCCGGCAATGCCATGGCCAATCGGTTGCGTAATCACCTGTGGCCGCAATTACAAGAATTTATTAAACAAAAGAAATTAATTTTAGGGATTTGTAATGGTTTTCAAATTTTGGTTTATCTTGGAGTATTTGGGCGAGTGGCCTTAAGGTGGAATCAGACGGGCAGACTGGTAGATACTTGGGTGGATTTGAAAGTGGGAGGAAAAACTCCGTGGTTAAAAGGAATTAAAAAATTAAGTTTGCCGGTAGCGCACGGTGAAGGCAGGTTTTACACAAAAATTAAAGTAAAAGCAGCCTTAAAATATATTAATAATACCAATCCTAACGGAGCGATGCAGGATATTGCCGGAATAACCGATGAATCAGGGAGGATTTTGGGTTTGATGCCGCATCCGGAAAGGGCGCAATTTTTTACCCAATTGCCGGATTGGCCGCTTTCCAAAGAAAGATTGCTGCGGCAGGGAAAATCATTGCCTAAATTCGGCCCGGGCTTAAAAATCTTCCAAAACGGAGTAAACTATTTTAGATAATATGCTTGACAAAGTCTGTGAAAAAACAAGAGCAACTGCTAGTGAAGCTTTATTGAAAGTGATTAGACAGATTTGGGGAAAAAGTTTTTCCGAAAGGCAGTTAAAAGATTTATGGATGGAGGAATTAAGAAAAAGTGAAAGATTGTTTCCTAGTGGTTGGTATTGCCCGCCCCCGGAAGGCTGCGGAGTTTTGATAGGCAATGAGAATAATCCAGGAAGACTAAATTATGATACTTTAAGGAAAGAGGGAATTTGGCCACAGGCGAATATTAAATTTAATATCAAAACCGGTCTTGCTTATATTTTTGCTTCGCCGGTAGATAAGGAAACCGGCATTATCGGCGACTTTGGACTGACAGTCTATGCCGGGAAAGATAAGGAAATAATAAACCATTTTAAAAGAGTTTATTTAGTTAATCAGCAGATTGTTGGGGAAATAAGATCCGGCTTAAAGGTAAGTGAGGTTTATAACAAGGCAATCCATATTTTTTCAGCAGTTAATTTAACTAACAATGTCCGCAGCAGCACAGACATAGTGGGAACGAATATTGGCCATAGCATTCCCGGGACTTTAGACCCTTATTCAGAAACAGAATTAGCCGTGATTAAAAGTGATAACTGGCAAGCGGCCGGCGACTTAATTAGCCAGAAAAGAGTGTTTTTTAATGGAAAAACAGATTATGTTTTTAAGCCGGGAGATTGTTTTACGCTTGAACCAAGATTAACTGATCTAAAAACACCAAATTTGCCAATGGTTTCTTTTCATACAATTATGAGAGTAACGGCAGACGGAGCAGAGTTAATAGAGAATTTTGATAAGATTTTTCTAGCAACTAAAATGGATTATATGGTGGTTTAAGATGAAATACGCGGATATTGAAGGATTAGCTAAAAAAGACGCTTTTAAAAAAGGGATTATTGGCTTGGTAAAATCATCGGGTAAAAATTTATTGGCAAGTAAGATCAGGTTGGTACCGGAGTCTTTAGGTGAACCGGCCGCCTTACTGGATTTTTTGAAAGAAGATTTTTATTTAGCTTTCAAAACTGACGGAGTGGGAACTAAAAGTTTGATTGCGGAAACGATGGCGGAAATGGCCAGAAAAAAGAAATGGCCGAAACAAAGAATTATTAATCTTTATTCCGGTTTAGGAATTGATTTAATTGCGTCGAATGTGAATGATTTAATTTGTTTAGGGGCGACGCCGTTGGCTTTATCCGATGAAGTGGCGGTGGGCTATTACCAAAAATTTCTGGAGGTTGATTTTGTTAGTGGTTTATTAAAAGGATTAAAAAAAGGCTGTGAAGAGGCCAGAATTACCATTCCCTGCGGCGAGTCGCCCACAATGACGGATGTAATTAAAAAAAATGCTTCGAGCATTACCGGTTCGGCGATCGGCATTATCCGGCCGAAAAAAAAGGCGATTTTTGGCCAGAATTTAACTGCTGGTGACGCGATTTTTGGTTTAAGCTCCAGCGGCATTCATACCAACGGTTTAAGTCTGGCCAGGAAGATAGCGGAGAAGTTACCGCAAGGATATTTCACCGCCTTTGGCAGGCAAACCGCGGGTGAAGAACTGCTAACACCTACCAGAATTTATGTGCGGCCGGTTTTAGAAATGATTGATCAATTGGAAATTCATTACATCAGCCATATTTCCGGCAGCGCTTTTAGAAAAGTGTCTCGTGCCAAAAAACCGTTTACCTATGTAATTGATAATTTACCGCAACCACCGAAGATTTTAACCGCTTTACAAAAATGGGGGAAAGTGAGCAATAAGGAGGCTTACGAAACTTGGAATATGGGTGTAGGAATAATCTTGATAGCGCCGTTAAATCAGGAAGAAAAAATGCGGACAATTTGCCGGAAATACAACGTTGGGCTAGTTAGACTTGGTTGGTTAGAACGTGGATCAAAAAAAGTGATTATTAAAGAAGGTTTATGGCAGTATTAAAAGAAATTAATTTAACCGGTTTTGGCAAAAGATATCAGGGGAAAGTGAGAGATTTTTATGTGGTTGGCAATAAAAGAATTTTAATCACGACTGACAGAATTTCGGCTTTTGACAGGGTCTTAGGTTTAATTGAAGATAAGGGCCAGGTATTAAATCAACTGGCGGCATTTTGGTTTGATAAAACCAAAGATATTATTCCCAATCATTTATTAGCTGTGCCGGATCCAAATGTTTTGGTTGCCAAAAATTGTCAGGCATATCCGGTGGAGATGGTGGTGAGGGGGTATATCAGCGGGGTGACTCATACTTCACTCTGGTACAATTACTTTCAAGGTAAAAGACTGCTTTATGGTATGAAATTTCCTGACGGTTTAAAGAAAAATCAAAAGCTGGCCAAGCCGGTAATTACGCCGACAACGAGAGGGACAGGTGTCGGCGGGCACGATGAGCAGATTAGTAAAGCCGAGATCATCAAAAGAAAAATTATCAGCCGTAAAGTTTATGAAGAAATGGAAAAAGCGGCTTTAGCTTTATTTAAAAGGGGGTCAGAAATCTGCGACAAAGCCGGTTTAATTTTAGTGGATACCAAGTACGAGTTTGGTGATGACAAGGGAAAACTGACTTTAATTGATGAAATTCATACGCCGGATTCCTCCCGCTTTTGGATTAAAAAGAGCTATGAGAAAAGAATGAAGAAAGGGTTAGAGCCGGAAAATTTTGATAAAGAGTTTTTTCGGTTGTGGTATAACCAGAGGAATTATTATGGTGACGGCCAGCCACCGAAAATGCCGGCGGCTTTTAAGCAGAAAATCAGCCAGCGTTACCAGCAAATTTATGAGAAAATTACCGGTGAAAAATTGGTCAGAGCAAAAGGGGATATCAGTATGAGGATTAAAAATAATTTGGCCATTTTAACTGACCAGGTGGTGATTATCAGCGGCAGTGTGAAGGATAAAGAGTTTGTAACGAAGATCGAAACAGAATTAAAAAACTTAAAACTAAGGTTTAGAACTTATTACGCTTCGGCCCATAAACAGCCGTTAGCTGTACTTCAATTAATTAAACAATACAGTTTGTTTGGAAATAAAGTGGTGATGATTACAGTGGCCGGTCGGAGTAACGCTTTGTCCGGTTTCGTGGCGGCTAACTGTCAACTGCCGGTGATTGCCTGTCCGCCGTTTAAGGATAGACACGATTATTTGATTAATATTCATTCCAGTTTACAGATGCCATCTCAAGTGCCGGTGATGACGGTAATTGATCCGGGCAATGCGGCTTTAGCGGCGAAAAGGATTTTAAGCGTATGAAAAAAATCAAATTACGTTACGGAGAAAATCCCCATCAGCAAGGGTGGATAAAAAAAATAGTGACAAGTGATCCGCTGGCTTGGTTTAAGTTTAAAAAGTTGCAGGGGAAAGAACTGTCTTTTAATAATTACTTGGATATGGATGCGGCAGTGACGGCTTTGAGTTTTATCGGCCAAACTCAAGCGGCATGTGTAATTATCAAGCACACTAATCCTTGCGGCGCCAGCCGGGGAGAAAAGCTAGACAAAATATTTTTACAAGCTTGGGAAGGGGATAGTTTAGCGGCTTTTGGTGGAATTGTAGCAATTAATCGGCCGGTGGATGACAAATTAGCGGAATTAATGTTGGCAGACAAACGCTTTTTTGAAATCCTGCTTTGTCCGGCAATATCAACCGAAGCTTTAAAAATAATGAGCCGGAAAAAAGATTTGCGAATTTTAGTTAATCCGGCTTTATCCGTTCCCGTGCCGAATAAGGCTTTGGACCGGCGGGAAATCCGGGGAGGGCTTTTGGAGCAAGAGCGGGATATTTATAAGCTACAGAAAAAAGATTGGCGGGTAGTGACTAAAGTTCAGCCTACCCCGCAACAAGTTCAGGATATGCTGATGGCTTGGGAAATTTGCCGCGTGTCAAAGTCCAACACCATTGCTTTGGTGAAAGATCAACAATTAGTGGCTAACGGCGTTGGTCAGCAGGACCGGGTTCGCTGCTGTCAGTTGGCAGTAAGTAAGGCCTGGCCGGGAAGCGTAATCGGTGCAGTGGCGGCTTCGGACGCTTTTTTCCCGTTTAGCGACGGTCCAGGGGTGTTAATTAAAGCCGGAGTAAAAGCGATTATTCAGTCGGGCGGTTCAATCAGGGACCAGGAAACAATTGATTTAGCTAATCAGAAAAAAATCAGCATGATTTTTACAGGAATAAGATGTTTCAAGCATTGACAGTTTTGATCAGCGTTTACGACAAAACCGGGCTAATAAAATTAGTGGATCAATTAAGCCGGAAGTATAAATTGAAATTAATTTCTACCGGCGGAACGGCGAAATATTTAAAATCTAAGGGCTTTAAAGTGAGGGAAGTGGCTCAAGTGACCGGTTTTCCGGAAATTTTAGGCGGCCGGGTAAAAACTTTGCACCCGAAAATAATGGGGGGAATTTTGGCAGAAAAAAATAACCGACAACATCTTAAGGAGTTGAAAAAGTTAAGGATTGATCCGATTGATATGGTAGTGGTGAATTTATATCC
>JAPLVF010000016.1 GCA_026397255.1 Candidatus Beckwithbacteria bacterium
TTAGAAGGTTTTTATTACAAACCCCGCTTTGATTTCAAAACTTTACAGGCACATCACGAGGGTTTGGTCGTGACTTCTTCTTGTCTTCAAGGCATTATTCCCCAAATGATTTTGGAGGATAAAGACAACGAAGCTCTAAAATACTGCCGCTGGTTTTTAGAAATATTTAAAAACGATTTTTATTTAGAATTGCAAAAACATCTTCATTTGCCTGATTTGGATAAAGTCAACCGTAAATTAATTGAATTTTCCCGTTCTTTAGGTATTCCTCTGGTAGCCACCAACGACCTGCATTATGTTAACCAAACTGACGCTAAGGCTCAGGATGCTCTTCTGGCAATTCAAACTAAAACCATGCTGGCTGACAAAGACCGATTAACGATGATTGACTCGCCGGATTTTTACTTAAAGTCTGTCGCTGAAATGGATGAGCTTTTCCCCGATTACCCCGAGGCCTTAAAAAATTCAGTTAAAATTGCCGAAAAATGCAATGTCACTATTCCTACTGGTGGCAGGATTTTACCGCACTTTCCTCTACCCAGCGGCTACACCAGTCATGAAAAATATTTAAAAGAATTAGCGGAAAAAGGTTTAACCAAACGTTTTCCCAAGCCGGAAAAACTTTTAACTGACCGTTTAAATTACGAATTAAAAATTATTTGTGACAAGGGTTTTGCTACTTATTTTTTAATTGTCCAGGATTTTGTCAACTGGGCTAAAGCCAATAAAATCCGGGTCGGTCCAGGCAGGGGCAGTGTCGCCGGGTCGTTAGTCGCCTATGCTTTAAGAATTACTTCCATTGACCCAATTCTTCACAATATTCCTTTTGAACGGTTTTTAAATCCCGAACGGCCTTCACCGCCGGATATTGATCTGGATTTTGCTGATGACCGCCGGGACGAAGTCATCGAATACGTTGCTAAAAAATACGGCAAAGACCGGGTCGCCCAGATTATTACCTTCGGCACCATGGAGGCGCGCGGCGCCATCCGGGACATCGGCCGCGTTTTAGGTATGCCTTATAGTGATCCTGATAAAATTGCCAAGCTGATCCCTTTTGGTTTTACCATCGAGGAATCTCTGGTAAATACAAGCCAATTGCAGGAATTTTACCGTGACCCCAGGTTTAAGGAACTAATTGATTTATCTAAAAAAGTTGAAGGTACTGCCCGCCATGCCTCGACTCATGCCGCCGGCGTGGTCATCGGCGACAAGCCTTTGACCGAATACACCCCCTTGCAGCTGGAAAGCAAAAATGAACGCATCATGACCCAGTACGATATGTACTCGCTTGATTGCAATATTGATGCTGATGCCATTGGCCTTTTAAAAATGGACTTTTTAGGTTTGCGTAACTTAACTATTTTGCAAAACGCCATTAATTTTGTTGATGAACAGGATCACCTTAAAGTTGACGTTTCCGAAATTCCTTTAGATGATGCCGGAGTATTTAAACTTTTGAGTCAAGGCGAAACCGTGGGTATTTTTCAGCTGGAATCCGGCGGCATGCGCAATGTTGCCCGCAAATTAAAACCCAACCGTTTTTCCGATATTACCGCTATGGTGGCCCTTTACCGTCCCGGCCCGATGGATTTGATCGATGATTTTATTGAAGGTAAGAAAAACCCGGCTTCAATTAAATATCCCCATCCGGATTTAAAGCCGGTTTTATCAGAAACTTACGGCATTGCCGTTTATCAGG
>JAPLVF010000017.1 GCA_026397255.1 Candidatus Beckwithbacteria bacterium
TTCCAGAAAACCGATTGCAGATTCAATTCTAGATCTATCTTTTATCGACAATTTTACAAGATCTTTGTAAACCTTAACTAATAGAATTGCTCTCCAGGGCATTAAATAATTGTAACACTTTTAAATCTTGAGTTTTTCGACCGCGACGCCGGCGAGAACAATTAACACACCGCCAACAATTTAAATTTCTGGCTCATAGTCAGTTATTTCACCACCACAAAGGTTCCCAGACCGGTGACCGGGGCACTGATTTGGCCGTCAGTAAGAGCGGATTTTAACTCTGACCAGGTCTTGCCGTCCCAGAGCATTAATTTGGCGCCAGTTAAATCTTCTTTGGATTTAATCGTAAGAGTCGCACTTTTGAGGGCCGGACTGGTAGCGGCTAAAAAGGCATAAGGGCCGGCAACGACCTCGCCGCTAATCTCAGCCGGTAAACCCATGGTGCCACTGATAATTAAAAAAGTAGCATTAGGTAAGCCGGTTTTGCCGACGTCCAAGGTAGCTTTAACGTCTTTACTGGTAAAAATCCCCTGGCGATCGAACATTTGCTGTAAATTAAAATCGGTTTTTAAAACAT
The DNA here is from genome assembly GCA_026397255.1 of Candidatus Beckwithbacteria bacterium. NCBI lineage: Bacteria > Candidatus Beckwithiibacteriota > Candidatus Beckwithbacteria bacterium. Next base: position 578 of record JAPLVF010000017.1, read on the forward strand.
AGTTTTTGTCCCCGCCGGAAAAAGTCAAAGTCAGGCTGCCGCCGGTAACGCCTTCGTCATATTTACAAACATTTTTGGAACAGGAGCCGAAAAGCAGTTGCTTGGCAACCGGCAATTTAGTCTGGCTAAAATCAATGTCGCCGAAAGCCCCCTGAATTAAAGTGCTGGTCTGATATTCCAGCTCGTATTCCACTTTGGTGGCATTTTTTACCTGATCAACTCCCAAGGTTACTTCATTACCAGCAGCATTCGGTGTGAGAGTCACAAACGGCCGGTCTTTAACAGACAGCTGGTTAATCTGTTCAGTTTGACGAGCGGGAGTAGTGGTGAGAGTCTGACTTGGCTTTTTTAAGCGACTAATAACAATCACGCCGATGACTAAAATGACTAAAACAACCACCGCATATTTAAGGTAGGCTTTCATAATTTCTCCTCAAAATATTTAACTAATTGATCAACTTTAATTCTTTTCTGTTTCATTGTGTCCCGGTCGCGCACCGTAACAGTTTTATCCTTAAGACTGTCAAAATCAACAGTGACACACCAGGGGGTGCCGGCTTCGTCCTGACGGCGGTAACGCTTGCCGATATTACCGTTACTATCCCAAGCGGCCGCCAGCTTTTGGCTTAGAGTTTTAAAGATTTCCCGAGCCTGTTTAATTAACTCTGGCTTGTTAGCTAAAAGCGGAAAAACGGCGACTTTAAACGGCGCCAATTTCGGGTCAAGTTTTAAGACCACCCGATCTTTTTCCTCACAATAAGCATCCATTAATAAAACCAAAAGCGAACGGGATAAGCCGAAAGTCGGTTCAATCACATGAGGAATAAATTTTTTGCCGGTCTTCTGGTCAGTGTAGCTTAAGTCAACGCCGGACTTAGCCATGTGGTTTTTCAGGTCATAATCAGTCCGGTAAGCGACGGCATACCATTCTTTAAAACCAAAAGGAAACTCGTATTCCAAGTCCTCTGTCCGTTTACTGTAATGAGACAGCTCGTTTTTATCATGCCGCCGCCATTTTAATTTTTTCTTATTCACTCCTAAAGACAAAGCAAACTTTTCCACTTCTTTCTTCCAGTACTCAAAGTCTTTTTCCCAATCTTTTTCCTCAATAAAGTATTCAAACTCGGCCAGATCAAATTCCAGGGTGCGGAAGACCTGCTGGCCGGTGGTGATTTCGTTGCGAAAAACTTTACCGGACTGGGCTAAACCAAAAGGAATTTTCGGGGAAAAAGTGTCCAGGATATTTTTAAAATCCACAAACATTCCCTGGGCCGTCTCCCCTCTTAAATAAGCCAAGGATTTGTTGTCGCTGACAATGCCGATGTGGGTGGCAAACAGCAAATTAAATTTTTTCGGTGAGGTCCAATCAGAGGCGCCGCAGTTGGGACATTTATTGTCAGTTAATTGGTCAACGCGCGAGCGCTGATGACAATTTTTACACTCGACCAAAGTGTCGGTAAAGCTCTGGGTGTGGCCGGAAGCTTCCCAAACTTTGGGATTCAT
>JAPLVF010000018.1 GCA_026397255.1 Candidatus Beckwithbacteria bacterium
AAAATTATTAACCAATTAGGCCGTCCCGTCACCGCCACTTCCGCCAATGTTTCTTATCAACCCCGGCCATATTCTTTACCACAACTCTTAAAATATACATCAGTTAAACAGCAAAATTTAATTGATTTATTTATTGATGCCGGCACTTTACCCCAGCGGCCTGTATCCACTATTGTCGATACGACCTTAGACGATCCGCTCATCCTCCGCCAAGGCCGGCTTCTTCATTCCCGGAGTGAAAGAAGTTCACACTCCGGGAATGTGATTACAAAATCTCCGGAAGAAACTAAAAATTTAGCTAAAACCATCATGCTGAAAAACTGGAATCTTTTACAAAAACAGCCGCTAATGTTTTTATTAATCGGCGATTTAGGCACTGGCAAAACCCAGTTTGCTAAAGGCATCGGCGAGTTTTTACAGATAAAAACCCCGATTAGCTCACCCACTTACACCATTGCCAAAGAATATGATTATAATCGTCACAGGATTCGCGGCCAATTTTTACACCTCGACACCTGGCGACTGCAACACTTGGAAGAATTAGATATTTTGAACTTAAAATCTCATTTTAAACCCAAAAACGTGATCGCTATAGAGTGGGCTGAGCGGGCTCTTAAACCAATCCTAACTTCAGCTGAATCGGCAATAATTATCAAAATTGGCTTTAAATAGAAGCCAGCCGTATCATCGGCTGTTCCACCAACACCCTCTACAAATATTTAGACGAAGGTCGGCTTAAAGCCAGCCGGGGCACTGCTGATCAGGGCCGCTTCCGCATTCCCCAGACTTCTTTGGAAGAATTTCTGGGCACTCCCCTCGCTGAAGAAACCAAACAAAATGAAACAAAAGCTATCAAGGATAACCTGCCTGCGCAGGCAGGCCTGCCCATAAAACTGGTCCGGTCTCTAATTTTTGTCAGCTTACTATTGATACTAATTGATATTATTGTGACAAAATCAGTCTTAATTACCACTCAATTAACCCGCCTATTCTTCCTGACGATCGCCTTATTACTGGCCTATCAGGAAGGAGGTTACCATCGAACCGCTGCTTAAACTTCGCCGCCAAACAATCAATCGGACACTTAGGGTTTACTATGGTTGTCTGATCTCCCTGATTATTACCACTAGCGCCCTCAAGAACGGCCTTGGTACAAATCTGGCTGGTTTTTTCCTGGTTTTACCTATCCTGCTTTATTTTTTCTTTGCCTCAATCCGACAATCAATTGCCAACCGGATATTTTTCCTAAAATATGGTAGTCAGCTATTAATCGCTCAAAATACATCTATTAATATCAACCGGCATTTTTCTTTTAAAAGATTTTTACTTCAACCCAATTTTGCTTTCCGGATCAGTCTTATTTTATTATTTTTAATTATCTTCACCGCCTTTGCCCGTATCGCCTATGCTTAAACTGCTGTTTTTGTATAATCTTATCGTTATTACTGTTATCGAAATAGTCAGTCTGCGGTCAATTAGCTCTCTCTCAGGCGCCATCTTTCCCCTGCTCCTTTTACCGCTAATTTATCACTTTAGTCTTGATCTCATCCCGACTCGCGGACAATCGCGCAAAAAAGCTTTACCTGTCACTTTTTTTAATGCCCTAACCCAAAAAAAAACCGCGGGTTCAATTGAAGGCGAAGTTTTAGCCGGACCCGCCGGCATCTCTGACCGCGACCGCCGCCTTTTCCTTAAACTCATCGGCTCCACCAGTCTGTCTCTGGTTTTTATGGCTTTAATCGGTAAAAGAAGCGCCCAAGCCGCCTTTTTTGGTTCCATGCCCGGCCC
>JAPLVF010000019.1 GCA_026397255.1 Candidatus Beckwithbacteria bacterium
TCCTGCCGGAAACTCAGTAGTAGTGTAAAATAGACTAATGTCTTTCCAAAAATTAAGACAACTGATTCCTCAAAGACTAATCAATCTTCTCTGGCATTTACCCCAAGCCATTTTGGCCAACCTGATTTACGGCTTTCCCGGTAAAAAACTAACGGTGATCGGAGTGACCGGTACCTCCGGTAAAACCTCGGTCAGCCACTTGCTTTACCACATCCTGAAGCAAAACGGTTTTAAGGTGGATTTATTATCTACGATTTCAGTCCCTGGTCTACACGTCACCAATCCTGAGCCGTTTATCCTGCAAAAATTATTAAAAAAAAGCCTGGATCAAGGCTGCACCCATGTAGTTTTAGAGGTAACTTCCCATGGTTTAGACCAATACCGGAATTGGGGAATTAAGTTTAAGTATGGCCTGATCACCAACATTACCCATGAGCATTTGGATTATCATAAAACTTTTGCCAATTACCAACAGGCTAAGCTGAAGTTATTAAAAATGGCCGAGACTCCGATAAAATTCCAAGATTCCGCTAATTTTGTCAAGGCTAATGAAAATGCTGCCTCAGCCATTGCTGAAAAAATAGGTTTAAGCCGTTCGGCTATTGCTCGTTCCATTACCACTTTTCCCGGTGTTCCCGGCCGGATGGAATTTGTTCAGAAAAAACCTTTTGGAGTAGTAATCGACTTTGCCCACAAACCTGACGCTCTGGAAAAAGCCTTAATCGCCCTCCGTTTGACAACGAAAAACCGCCTCATTGCTGTTTTTGGCTGTGCCGGTCTAAGGGATAGATTAAAACGGCCGATGATGGGAGAAATCTCCGGACGCCTGGCGGATATTACGGTTTTAACTGCCGAAGACCCACGCACAGAAGACGTAAACGAGATTATCAACCAAATTAAAAGCGGTTGGGACAAAGCCAAAAAACCTCCGAACCGCCAACTTTGTCTTGAACCCGACCGTCAAGCTGCCATTAATCTGGCAATTAAACTGGCTCAACCAGGCGATTCCGTCGCTCTTTTTGGTAAAGCCCACGAAAAATCAATGTGTTTTGGTACAATAGAAACTGCCTGGTCAGAATACCGGGCAGTTAGGCAGGCTTTATGTCAAATTTAACCGCCCTTATTTTAGCCGCCGGTGCCGGTAAACGGATTAAACCGATTGTTACCGGTAAGCCCTTTTTGCCTTTTTGTGGCCAGACTTTGCTTAGTTGGATAATCAATGACCTTAAAAGCATCGGCATTAAGCAATTTATCGTGGTAGTTAATCCTCAGGATAAAGAAAAAGTAAAAAAACACCCCTTGGCCATTCAGGAAAAACCGACGGGAATGGCCGGAGCGGTTTTAGCTGCAAGGAGACTCCTCGCAGGACCGACAATAATTGTTAATGGGGATGATTTGATCGACCCTAAAATCTGGCAGGCTTTTAAAGCGGCGATTATCAAAACCCCCGACCAAATTTGTCTCACTGGAATCAAAAGTGATTTAACCGGGGGTTATTTTGACCTACAGGGAGAGAACCTGCAGGTGGTAGAAAAGCCGACAGAGGCAGAGCGGCCGAGTAATTGGTTAAAACTGGTTTTGGATTATTTTCCCAACATTCAAGATTTTATTACAGTTTTAGATAAAGTTCAGTCAGACAAAGATGGTCTTTATGAAAAAGCCTTAAACCAATTACTTGAAATCAAACCAGCCCAATTAGTCAAAGCCGACGGTTATTTCCAGCCTTTAAAATTTCCCTGGCAGATTTTAGACATGACCCAAATTTTTTTAATTAATCGGCTTAAGCCAGGGATTGATAAAACTGCTTCAATCCATCCGACCGCCGTGATTGAAGGCCCGGTCCAAATCGAAGCCGGTGCCAAAATTATGCCTTATGCAGTGATTAAAGGGCCGGCTTTTTTGGGTAAAAATGTGCTTATCGGCGACCACGTTTTAGTCCGTCAATCTCTGATTGAGTCTAATTCAATTGTCGGTTTTAAGAGTGAAATCTGCCGCAGCTATGTCGGTCCTAATAATAATTTTCATTCTAACTATGTCGGCGATTCGGTGATTGAAGCCGATTCCAACCTAGGCTCTGGCGCCACTTTGGCCAACCTTCGCTTTGACAAGAAAGAGATTATTCCCGGCCGGATTAAATTTGGTTGCGTTATGGCCCGGGCCAGCCAATTAGGGGTGAATACTTCCGTTATGCCCGGCATTACTTTGGGAGCTAAAGCGATTGCTAACAGCGGCTTGGTGATTAAGGAAAATTTAGCAGCTAATGAATTTAAGAAAAATTAAGACAATCCACTTTACTGGCATTAAGGGCGTCGGAATGACCGCTTTGGCCTTAGGGGTCCAGGATTTGGGCAAAAATGTTTCCGGCAGCGATACTGAGGAAATTTTTCCTACCAACGCGATTTTAAAGCAACGTCAGATTAAGGTTAAATCCGGTTTTTCTGCCAGGAATATACCTAAAAATTGTGATTTACTAATTTATACCGGCGCCCACAACGGTCAAGCCAATCCTGAAGTTGTCAGCGCTCTTTCCCGGGGAATTCCGGTTTTAGCCCACAGCCAGGCCCTGGGTTTATTTTCTTCCGGTTTTAAAACTTTGGCGGTTGCCGGGGTTGGCGGTAAATCCACTACCTCGGCCATCCTGGCGACAATCTTGGATTCGGCTGGCTTAAAGCCCTGTTTTTGTGTTGGCGCCGGTGACGTTCCCTGCCTTAAAACTCCCGGGAGAATGGTTAGAAAATCTGCTTATTTTGTGGCCGAAGCCGATGAATATGTGACGGACCCACAGCTGAATTTAACCCCCAGATTTCATTATTTAAGTCCGTTTGTTAGTATCATTACCAACATTGAATATGACCACCCGGATGTTTACCAGAACCTTGAGGCAATCTTTGACAGTTTTCGGACTTTTATTAAACCGGTTCCCCCGGATGGTTTAGTAGTGGTTAACTTTGATAATTCCCATGTCCGGCAGTTTATTAAAACCATTGATAAGCCGATCGCCACTTACGGTTTTTCTCCCCAAGCCGATTGGCAGATTGTTAAAGCCCATGTGGCGGACAAAAAACAATTTTTACAATTAAAATATAAAAATATTGTCTGGCCGGAATTAATTATTAATCTTCCCGGCAATTACAATGCCTTGAATAGCGTCGCTGCGGTAGCGGCCGCTCATCATTTAGGCGTTAGTCCTGACAAAATTATCCTGGGCTTAAAAAGATTTACGGGGGTGAAACGCCGGTTTGAGTTTATCGCGACTGTTAAAGGGGTTAGTCTTTATGATGATTATGCTCACCACCCGACGGAAATTCAAGCCGTTTTATCAGCGGCTAAAAATTGGTTCCCGGGTAAAAGGCTGATTACTATTTTCCAGTCGCACACTTATTCCCGGACTAAAGCCCTTTTAAGCGACTTTGCCAGGAGTTTTGAATTGGCCGATGAAGTCATTATTAACGACATTTTTCCTTCCGCCCGGGAAAAAGATAATCTGGGTTTAATCGGACCGATTTTCAGTCAAGAAGTTAAAAAATATCATTCTCGTGTTCACTATTGTCCAGGCGAACCGGAAACAATGAACTGTCTTAAGAAAATCGTTGCCAAAAATGACGTGATTTTTACTCTTGGCGCCGGCAATAATTGGCTGTGGTATAAACAAATTATTAAACTGCTTAAAACGCGATGAAATTTCTTACTAATCAATTATTAGCCCCATACACCACCATAAAAATCGGCGGCCCGGCCGAGTATTTATACGAGGCTAAAACCACCGAAGATTTAATCAGTGCCGTCAAAGAAGCGGAAAAATTAAAACTTAACTACTATATTTTTGGTAGTGCTAGTAATGTTTTAATTTCGGATCAGGGACTAAAAGGGTTAGTGATTATTAATCAGACCAGTCAAATCAAGATTTTGCCAAATAATTTAGTCGAACTGGACAGCGGCGTTTTCCTGCCAAAAGCAATTTTTTACCTGATTAATCATGGTTTGACAGGCCTGGAAGCCTTTAGCGGGATTCCGGCCACCGCCGGCGGCGCCACCGCCGTTAAAATGCACGGCGTCAGGGTTGATTGGGAAGACTTTGTGGTCAAAGTTAATCGTTATCAAGACGTGATTCTTTCCGTGGTGTTACGGTTAAAATCCGGCGATCAGGCTGCGGCTCTGGACCGAGCCAAGACAATTCAGTTTAACAAACGTTATCAGCCGCAACGCTCCAGCGGCTGTATTTTCCGCAATCAGTCTAACCAATCAACCGGTGAAATTATTGATAAACAGCTTCATCTAAAGGGGAAACAAATCGGTCAGGCGCAGATTTCCCTTAGTCACGCTAATTTTATCGAAAATCTAGGCGGCGCCACCGCCTCTGATGTACTTCAATTAATTAAATTAGTGAAAAATACCGCCAAGCAAAAATTAAATTTAGATTTACAATTAGAAATACAAATTTATGAGTAAATTAATCATTCAGGGTGGTCAATCTTTAAAAGGCGTGGTTCGGCTTGGCGGCGCTAAAAATGCCTCCTTTAAGTTAATGATTGCCGCGCTTTTATGCCCCCACGAGACCAGGTTATTAAACTTTTCCAAAATTGCCGATGTTGATTTGGTGGCAGAGATTATCAGAACCTTGGGAGCTAAAGTTTATTCAGCCGGGGAGCGGACTCTGTTTATCAATGCCTCTCATCTTTCTTCTTCAACTGTGCCTGAGTCACTTGGTTTAGCTTCCCGGGCCTCCAGTCTATTTATTGCTCCTCTTTTAGCCCGAACGAAAAAAGCATCTGTTCCGTTCCCCGGTGGTGATAAGATCGGCTCCCGGCCGCTTGACCGCCATCTTGATGGTTTGAAAGCTTTAGGCGCCAAAATTGAGCTTAATGGACACTTAATTACTGCTAGCTGTGAACAATTGATCGGTTGTCACTATCGCTTTACCAAACCCAGCCATACTGGGACTGAAACTATGATTATGGCCGCAGTTTTAGCCTCTGGTAAAACCAGACTGGAAAATGCCGCCCTTGAACCAGAGGTTGATGACTTGATCGAGTTTTTAAATCAGATGGGTGCCCAGATCAAACGTCAGCCGGAAAGAGTGATTGAGATTAACGGAGTAAAAGCTTTAAATCCGGTTATTTACCAAGTTATGCCTGACCGCAACGAAGCGGTTTCTTATGCCATTGCCGCTTTGATGACTCATGGTGACATCATTGTTGAAAATGCCCGGAAACAGGATTTAACCGCCTTTTTAACTAAGATTAAAGCCGTCGGTGCCGGCATTGAATATTCCCAGTTCGGCATCAGATTTTTCTATTCAAAGCCGTTAACCGCAGTTGATATTATCACTCGGCCTCATCCGGGTTTTATGACGGACTGGCAACCCTTGTGGGCCGTTTTAGCCACCCAATGTCGTGGCCAATCAAAGATTATTGAGACTGTCTTTACTTCCAGATTTCAGTTTGCCTCTTCGCTTCAGTCGATGGGCGCTAAGATTAAGTTTTTTAAACCTGAAATAACCAATCCTGAAAGTTTTTACAACTTTAATCTTAGCGATGACTTAGCTGCTAACTGCCATGGAATTGCCATCACCGGCCCGACTAAACTGCATGGTCAGACTATTACCGTGACTGATATCCGGGCCGGAGCCACTCTGGCCTTAGCCGGATTAGTTGCCCAAGGCCAAACTGTCTTGACCGGTTTAGAGCACATTGACCGCGGCTATGAAGACTTTAGCGGGCGTTTGCTTAATCTAGGTGCTAAAATCAAAAGAATCTAACTTATGTGTGGAATTTTTGGAGTTATCGGTCAAACCAATAATGCCGCCCAGTTGGTCCTGGAAGGTTTAATCAAGCTGGAATATCGCGGCTATGACTCCTGGGGAATCAGTGTCAAACAAGACGGGCGATTGGTGCGCGAGCGCCATACCGGTAAAATCAGCCAGGCTAAAACAAAACTGCCACCATCTACTATTGGTCTTGGGCATACCCGCTGGGCAACCCACGGTGGGGTTACGGTCGGTAATGCCCACCCCCATTTAAGCTGTGATCAGAAACTATCCCTGGTTCATAACGGTATTGTGGAAAACTTCCGTACCCTCAAAGAAAAATTAATTCTTAATCATAAATTTACCTCAGAAACAGATACCGAAGTCGCTTTGCACCTGATTGAAGAAAAAGCCAAGCAACTGGATTTATTATCAGCGGTTAAAGCCGCCTTTAAAGAAATTTCCGGCATGAATGCCTTAATTGTTTTAAGCGCCGATAATGATGAATTAATCGCTGTCAAAAACGGGTCACCCTTGATTATTGGTTTAGGTAAAAACAGCAACTTTATTTCTTCCGATGTCTGGGCGCTTTTAGACCACACCAATCAGGTGATCTTTTTAGAGGATAACCAAATTGCCCGAATCACCGCTGAATCTGTCCAAATTTTTTCCGTTATTTCTAGCAAAGCGATTATGCCCAAAATTGTTACTCTTAACTGGAAACTGGAGCAAAGCCGCTTGGGTAAATTTCACCACTACATGGAAAAAGAAATTTTTGACCAGCCAAAAGTTTTACTTAACTTAGCTTCTCAGGAGTTTGTCAGTCTTAAAAAATTAATTAAACCCAACCGTAAAATTTATTTATTGGCTTGTGGGACTGCCTATTACGCCGCCTTATTTAGCGAATACTGTTTGCGTTCAAACGGGTTTGAAGCCGAAGCGGTGATGGCTTCGGAATATCAAAAAATAGCCAAACTGGTAAAGTCAGACCAATTGTTACTTGTTTTGTCTCAAAGCGGTGAAACTATTGATGTGATTAATGCCGTCAAAGAGCTGAAAGCCAAAAAAATTCCGGTTGTGGCCATTACTAATGTTTTAGGCTCAACTTTATACCGTTTAGCTGATTATCAGATTCTTTTAAATGCCGGGCAGGAAGTGGCGGTTGCTTCCACTAAGGCTTTTACTGCCAAGTTAGCCGTGATTCTTAAATTAATCGGTTGCTCCCCTGACTTAATTAAGCAGGCGGCGCAAACCTCGGTTGACCGGGAAAAAATTAAAAATCTGGCCGGGCAAATCAAAGACAGTGAACATATTTTTGTGATTGGTCGGGGATTGTCTTACCCGATTGCCCTGGAAGCAGCCTTAAAGATAAAAGAAGTTAGTTATATTCACGCCGAAGGTTTTGCCGGCGGTGAATTAAAACATGGCCCGATTGCTTTAATTGATAAAGGTACGCCTTGCATTATTATCGCCCCCTTGGACGACACTTATACGGATATTATTTCTTCCGCTCATGAACTTAAAGCCCGGGGTGGATTAATTATCGGTATTTCCCCTAAACCCGACGCTGTTTTTGACTATCATTTATCTGTGCCGGATTTACAGGCCGCAACTGCTATTCCCGAGATTATTATTGCTCAACTATTAGCCTATGATTTAGCCGTCGGCCGCGGCCTCAATCCCGACAAACCCCGCAACCTGGCCAAATCCGTGACGGTTAAGTGATACAATATACACAAAATGCCAACTAAACCTTTGCAGAAAATCGTGGTTATCGGCGGCGGGACCGGCAGTTTTGTCCTGCTGTCAGGCTTAAAACAATATCCAGTTGATTTAACCGCAATTGTGCCGGTGACTGATGACGGCGGCTCCACCGGCCGTCTCCGTGACGAATTTGGCTTTTTACCGGTCGGGGATATGCGGCAGTGTTTAGCCGCTCTGGCTTCCCAAAATGGCCTGCTTCGTCAACTTCTGCTTTACCGTTTTGAAAAAGGTAATGGTCTCCAAGGTCATAACTTAGGGAATATTTTACTCACGGCCATGGAAGATATGTTCGGTGGCGAACCGGAAGCAATTACCCAGGCTGCCAGAATTTTTAGGCTTAAAGGCCGAGTTTTGCCGATTGCTAAAAAGCTGGTGAAACTGGCCGCTAAATACTCCAGCGGTAAAACCATTATCTCGGAACATAAAATTGAAACTTATAAATTAACCCGTGATGAGAAAATTATTCAGCTTTTTACCATTCCTAAAACTTCCATTAATCCCGAAGCCGCTTCAGCGATTAAAACCGCCGATTTAATTATTTTTGCCCCAGGCGATCTCTATAATTCCATTATTGCCAATTTGGTGATTACCGGCGCCAAAAAAGCCCTTCAGGAAACCTCAGCCAAGCTGCTTTATGTTGTCAACTTAATGACTTTGAACAGTCAAACCGCTTATTATTCCGCCCGCGATCATGTTCGGGCAATCGAAAAATACACCGGCAAGAAAATGGATTATATTTTAGTTAATAATGAATCGATTCCGCCGGTGATTATTAAAGCCTATCAAAAATCTCATGAATACCCGGTGGTTGATGATTTAACCAGCGATTCCCGGGTAATCCGTCGGCCTTTATTAGCCGACAGTCCTTATCAAAAACCCAAAAGCGATGTGTTAAAACGCAGCTTACTCCGTCATGATTCCCGTAAACTTGCCCAGGCAATATGTCAACTCCTTTAGTTATTCTCCATGGCTGGAACAGTCAAATTAATCGTTGGGAGCCATTTAAAACCCAATTAGTTAAAGCCGGTTACCAGATTTACTTGCCTGCTTTGCCCCAAGATCTAATCCGCAATACCCATGATTACTCTCTTTGGCTTAAAGATTATACGAAGAATTTCCCCAACTTTTGTTTGCTGGGCCATTCTTTCGGCGGTCAGATCGCCGTTGATTTTACCGCTGTCAATTCCCAAAGGGTTAAAAAATTAATTCTGGTTAACAGTGCCGGGATCAGAAATAAATTAAATTTTAAGCGTTTGATTTTTAAGCCCGTCGCTAAAGTAAGTAAATGGTTTTTTCCCGACAGCCTGAAACGTATTTTTTACCGTCTCATCAACGAAACTGATTATTTTAAAGCCAGTCCGGTTATGAAACAAACCCTAAAAAAAGTTGTTGCCGAAGATCAGCAAATTAATTTAGCTAAAATTTCCTGCCCGACTTTAATTGTTTGGGGCCAAAATGACACTTTGACGCCATTGTCCGATGGCCGATTAATTCACCGCTTAATTCCCAATTCCCAGCTGAAAGTTTTAGAAAATGCCCGTCATGGCCTGCCATTTACTCATGCTCCCGCTCTGGCTTCGCTCGTGCTAAACTTTATTAAACAATGATTTTTTTACTGCAAATAATCTATTTTATTCTTTTATTAGTGGCGATTTTGCGTTGTTTATATTTTTGGCAATTAAAGGAATACCGGCTGGATCGTTTTCATCAGTTTCTGGCCACCAGCCAAGCCCGTCAGTATTGGTTGCCGGTCCGGTGGTTTTTGCGGCCTAAACTAACTCTTAAAATTTTGGTTTTAATTTATTTATCGCTTTATTTTTCCCAAATATTGTTACAGCTTAAACCGTTTTGGCTATGGTTAATTATTGCTTACTTAATTATGCCTTTAACTGCCACAATTGCTGTTTTACTCCTTAAGCCGATTACCGACTTATTAAGCGATCTGGTTGTTTTTGCTGCCAAAATTAAGCTCAAGTTTTCCCCCCGGTCATTGATAGTGATCGGGATTACCGGCAGTTTTGGCAAAACTTCCACCAAAGAAATTTTAGCCCATGTTTTATCGGCCAAATTCTCGGTTTGTAAAACTAGCGGCACTAATAATACCCTTATCGGTGTCGCCCTCGCGGTTTTAACCAAGCTTCATTCCTCCCATGATTTTTTTGTGGTGGAAATGGGCGCTTATAAACCAGGCGAAATTAAAGCCATTTGCCAACTGGTTAAACCAAAACTGGCCATTCTAACCGGTATCGGCACCCAGCATTTAGGCTTATTCGGCAGTCAGCCAAAGCTTATCAGCGCCAAATCTGAGTTGCTGCAGTCTTTAGTAACCGGTAGCCACGCCTTTATTAATGGCGAAAATCAAATTGCCAGATCTTTAGTCCCGCAATTTTCCCATCTTAAAATCAAGCTTTACTTTCGGCCGAAAAAACCATATAGCACCAACCTTTTAGGCGATTATCAGCAGGTGAATCTTACGGCCGCTGTTCAGGTTGCCAGCAAATTTAAAATTCCCTCGAAAGTTATTATTTCCCGATTGACCAACATTCCGGCATTTAAGACCATGATGGTTAAGAAAACCGGCCTAAAGCATTCTATCGTCATTGATAATACTTATAATGCTAATTTTGACGGTTTTTTAGCCGCTATTAACTTTATTAAAACTCAAAATTTCTCTCAAAATATTTTAATCACTTCCGGGATTATCGAACTCGGTTCACGAACAGCCGCTCTTCACCAACAGCTGGCTCAGGCCGCCGGACCAGTTTTTACCAAAATCTATTTAACCAAAGCCGACATTGCCAAGTTTTTTCCCGGTTCAATTTACGAACCAGATCCAAAAAAAATTCTTAAAGACTTGATTCCGATTCTTAATTCTAAGACTTTAGTTTTATTAGAGAGCCGTTTGCCGAAAAAATTTATTGCCTCTTTATGTCCAAACCAATCTTAATTTCTCTATCACCTAATACCGACCGAACCGATGTTTTTTTGGCCCTGCGGCTTTTATTTGAGCCCTGGCGTTGGCAAAAAGGCGACGCTTTAACCAAGCTTACCACCACCTTAAAACAATATTTTAAGCGACCGTATTGTTATTTAGTTAATGCTGCCCGCTCAGCCCTTTATTTGGGGTTAAAGTCTTTAAATTTAAATTCTAAAGACGAAGTCTTGTATCAGGAATTTACTTGTAAAGTCGTGCCCCAGGCAATTATCAAGGCCGGGGCTACACCGATTGCTGTGGATAATAATTCTCACGACTTTAATCTTAATATCCAGGATTTAACTAAAAAAATTACTTCCCGGTCCAAGGCGGTCATTATCCAGCATACTTTCGGTAATCCTGATGACTTAATTAGTATTCAATCACTTTGCCACCAGCACAACCTTGTTTTAATTGAAGATTGTGCCCATAGTTTAGGGGTTAAATATCAAGGTAAACCCATCGGGAGTTTCGGTGACTTAACGATTTTGAGTTTTGGCCGGGATAAAGTGATTTCTTCAGTTTTTGGCGGCGCGCTTTTAAGCCAGAAACATTTATCAATTCCTAATTTGTCTTATCCCAGTTATTGCTGGATTGCTAAACAGCTCTTGCATCCGGTTATTTTCAGTATAGCTGTCCCGACCTATTTTTCTCTTGGGAAAATCATCATCGGTCTTTGCCGCGCCCTTAAGTTAATTACCTTACCCTTGCTAGACTTACCGGTGCAGCTTTTACCTAACGCTTTAGCTGAGTTAGTGTTACATCAATGGAAAAAGCTGGATCAGCTTAACCGTCATCGTCAGGCCATTGCCAAAGCTTATGCCTCAGCTTTTAAACAAAAATTTAATCCGGCAGCTACTTACTTAAGATTTCCTTTAGAGGTAGGAGATCCGGCTGGCTTAATCCGTTATGCCAAAACCAAGCATGTTTGGCTCGGGGACTGGTATGATAAAAAAATTGTTAATCTGCCGACCCATTCTAAAATGGATTTGACGGACGCCGACCGAGTTATCAAGATTGTGAAAAGATATGTTGACCGTTAAAGTCATTACTGATAAAGCCATCTGGGAAGATTTTATTCTTCATTCTAGCCAGTGTAGTTTTCTTCAATCCTGGAATTGGGGAGTTTTTCACGAATCATTAGGCCACTCAATCTTTCGCCTGGGTTTTTTTAACGACAATCAGCTTTGCGGTATTGCGTTATTGATTAAAATTAATGCCCGGCGGGCAACTTACTTCGAATGTCCGGCCGGCCCGGTTTTACCTTGGGAAAATCAAGCCATCATTCGATCAGTTTTTCAGTTTATCCGCCAGCTGGCGGATAAAGAAGCGGCAGTTTTTGTTAGGATCCGGCCGAATATTTTGAAAACTGACCAATACCTTAATTTAGTTATATCTTTGGGTTTAATTAAAGCGCCGATGCATTTGCATGCGGAAACCACCTGGGTTTTAAACCTGAAAGATAGCGAAGAAACCTTACTTAAAAATATGCGTAAAAATACCCGCTACAGTGTCAAAAAAGCGCTTAATTCCGGGGTTGAGATCACCTCTTCAATTAAAAATCAAGATATTCAAACCCTTTACCGGCTGCAGCTGGCTGTGGCGCAGCGGCGCCATTTTGTTACTTTTTCCTATAACTATTTGTTAAAACAGTTTCAAGCCTTTCAGCCTGATAATCAAGTTCAATTATTTAAAGCCAGCCTCGATAATCGGACTTTAGCCATGGCCTTTATTATTTTTTATGGCCAAGAAGCTGTCTACCATTACGCCGGTTCTTCAGCTGAAGTGCGGCAGATTCCGGTTTCTTATGCCTTGCAATGGGAGGTTATCAGACAGGCTAAAAAGAAAGGCTTTCCCCTTTATAACTTCTGGGGGATTGCCCCGACTGATAATCCGCATCATCGCTTTGCCGGCGTCACTTTATTTAAGACCGGTTTTGGCGGCTCCCGGGTTGATTATTTGCCGGCCCACGACCTGGTGATTAAACCTCATTATTGGTTAATTTACTTATTTGAGTCTTTAAGAAGAAAGTGGCGTCATCTATAATACTTATATGGCTTTGTTGTTAGGCTTACTGATTTTTTCTTTTACCGTTACTTCCCTTGGACTGATCCCTTTTATTAACCTGCTTTATCGCTTTCGTTTTACCCGTCAGGTACAAAAAACTAAAGATGCTTTTAACCGGCCGACGCCGATTTTTGACCGCTTTCATGCTCATAAAAAAGGGACTCCGGTCGGCGGCGGATTCCTGATTATCGTGGTGGTGACTTTTCTTTTTTTTCTGCTTTTTCCTCTGGCCAAGTATCTGGGAGTATTTGTCACCCATGTCTATCCGATTAATGAGGAACTGCACGTTATTTTTTTTACCTTTATTTCTTTCGGGATCTTGGGGCTTTATGATGACTTGTTAAAATTTTTTGATTTTAAACGCAGCGGGTTTTTCGGCCTAAGACTGCGCCACAAATTTCTGATTCAATGGGGTTTAGCTTTAATAATTGCTTCTTTGCTTTATTTTAATTTAAAGATCGATATTCTTTATATTCCTTTTCTGAAAGTCTTTAATTTGAGCTGGCTGTATATTCCTTTTTCCGCTCTGGTAATTGTCAGTTTTGCTAATGCCGTTAATATTACTGACGGTCTGGACGGTTTAGGGAGCGGCGTTTTAATGGTAGCTCTGTTTGCTTTTTGGTTGTTATCCGCTTCCATTTTAGACACGCCTTTGTCTTTTTTTCTGGCACTGTGGTTAGGTAGTTTAATTGCCTTTTTATATTTTAATGTTTATCCTGCCCGGATTTGGTTAGGGGATGTCGGCGCTCTGGCTTTCGGCGCCACTTTTGCCGTCGTCGGCTTGTTGTTAGGTAAAGTCATGGCTTTATTGATTATCGGCGGGATTTTTGTGGCCGAAATTTTATCGTCATTTTTACAGCTTTTATCCAAGAAATTTTTAAATCGCAAAATTTTCGCAGTTTCTCCTTTTCACCTTTGGCTGCAGTTTAAAGGTTGGGAAGAACCAAAAATTGTTACCCGGGCGATTTTAGCCAGCATCATGCTGGCGGTTGTCGGTATTTGGTTGGCGGTGGTTTAACATGGGGGATAATCGACCAATTGCCATTATTGACTCAGGCTTAGGGGGCTTAAGTATTGCCCAGGCAATTTGGCCGCTTTTACCGCACGAATCCACTTTATATTTAGCTGATCATCTCTTTTTTCCCTATGGCGAAAAAGATGAGTTAACCATTAATCACCGTCTCATTCCTTTAATTAATTTTTGTTTAACCAAAAACTGTAAATTAGTGGTGATTGCCTGCAATACCATTACTGCCAGCTCAATTTCTTTTTTGCGCTCAATTTACCCTTTGCCGTTTATTGGCACTGAGCCGGCGATTAAACCGGCAATTAGGGCTAATTTTAAGGAAAATATTGTTGTTTTGGCCACCCAGGCAACCATTGCTAAGCTTCACCTATCAGCCTCGATTCAAGCGATTGCCTGTCGCGATTTGGCCCCGGCGATCGAAAAATATGGCGCCGATCCGCGCCGACTGACTCCGGTAGTAAAAAAATATTTATCTTTAATTAAATCTCCTTATTCGGCTATTGTTTTAGGCTGTACTCATTATCTATTAATTAAAAACTTAATTAAATCTTTATTGCCCCCTAATGTGGTCATTATTGAACCCAGTCAGGCAATTGCCCGGCAGACGCAGGCTGTTTTAACCAAGAAAAACTTATTAGCGGTCAACGCTAAGGCTAGTCGTGTTTTTTACACCACTGCTAACCGTCGTTCAGTGTCTCTGATCGCCTCAAAATTACTCAAAAGTCGTATAATATTTACATCATGCAGTTTGTAAATCAAAGCGTTGCTATCTTAGGCTTAGGCGAAGAAGGTCAGGATCTACTTCACTGGCTTAAGGCTAATACCCAAAACTGCCGGATTAAGGTTTTTGACAAAGTTAAAGTTGTCGATTTAGCCGCTTTTGACATTGTTTTCCGTTCCCCGGGTTTTTATCGTTTTAGTCCGATGCTTTTAGCCGCCGAAAAATCCGGCGTAATTATTTCCAGCGCCACCAAATTGTTTTTTTCTCTTTGCCCTTGTCCGATCATTGGTGTTACCGGCACTAAGGGAAAGGGAACCACTGCCGCTTTAATTACCCAAATTTTAAAAAAGTCCGGTCAGAATATTTATCTGGCTGGGAATATCGGCAAACCGATGTTGTCATTGTTAAATAAACTTAAATCAAGCGATTTGGTCTGTTTGGAATTATCCAGTTTTCAGCTTCAGGATTTAACTCAAAGCCCCCATATTGCTGTGGTTTTAAACATCACCAGCGAACATTTAAATATCCATAAAAATGTTGCCGAATATCGCCAGGCAAAAACCAATATTTTAAGATATCAGCACCCTGACGATTATGCCGTGATTAATGGCGACTATCCGACAACCAGGTCAATGGCGGTTTTAACTAAAGGGAAAGTTAGTTTCTTTTCCCGCCACAATTTAAGCTTAGACCCTACCCGGGTTAAGCTTCGGGGCGAGCATAACTTAGAGAATATTGCGGCGGCCATGACTGCGGCACGCCTTGCCGGAGCGGAGAAGGAAATAATTTTAAAGACCGTTTATAGTTTTAAAGGCCTAGAACATCGTTTGGAATTAGTCAGAGAGTTTAAGCAGGTTAAATTTTATAATGATTCTTTTTCGACCACTCCGGAAACGGCCATTGCCGCTCTTAATTCATTTACCGAAGCGATAATAATTATTCTGGGCGGCTCTGATAAAAAATCCGATTATTCGCAGCTACAGCAAACAATTGTTAATCGTTCCAACCTTAAAGCCCTTATTTTAATTGGGAAAATGGGTTCGAAGATCGGCCAAAATTTGGCTGGATTTAAAGGCCGGATTATTTCCGGCGGGCAAACCATGCAGCAAATTGTTTCTCAGGCTAAAGATTTAACCTCACCGGGAGATGTGGTTGTTTTGTCTCCGGCTTGTGCCAGTTTTGACATGTTTAAAAACTATAAGGACCGGGGTAATCAATTTAAAACCTATGTTAAAAAGCTTCATTAAAGCTAAAAGGCCGGACTTAACTCTTTTAGTTTTAGTTATCGGTATTTCCCTGTTCGGTTTGATTATGGTTTACAACGCCTCGGTGATGGAGGCTTGGCAGCTTTTCAGCGACAAATACCATTTCCTTAAACTTCAGTCTTTGTGGTTAGTGATCGGTTTATTTTTTATGTTAGTGATGACGTATATTCCGTTGGAGCTGGTTAAAAAATCTGCTCCTGTCTTGCTCATTATTAACCTAGTTTTACTGATTGCTGTTTTAATTCCCGGAATCGGCAGTCAGGCTCTCGGGGCGAGGCGCTGGCTTAACCTTGGCCCTTTTTCCCCTCAACCAACCGAGATAACCAAACTTAGCTTAAGTATTTATCTAGCCGCTTGGCTAATGAAAGAACGCTCTTTCTGGCATTATTTGTTAATTTTAGCTTTAGTTTTAGGTTTGATTATGCTGCAGCCGGATCTTGGTACAGCGATTGTAGTCGTTTTTAGCAGTATCTCGGTTTATTATATTTCCGGCGCCAATTTATTTAAGCTATTTATTTTAGGAATTGGCGGTGGGTTAAGCGGGATTGGTTTAATTTTCAGTTCCAGCTACCGCAAGGAAAGACTGTTAACTTTTTTAAATCCGGCGCATGATCCTTTAGGCAGTTCTTATCACATCCGCCAAGCCTTAATTGCGATTGGCTCCGGTGGTTTATTTGGTTTAGGTTTGGGCCAGTCGCGCCAAAAATATCAGTTTTTACCCCAGGTAACCACTGACTCAATTTTTGCCGTCATTGCCGAAGAGCTGGGATTTATCGGCGCTGCTGTTGTGATTATTCTTCTATTTGTGATTATTTTTCACTCTTTTAAAATTGCCAGAGACAGTAGTGATAATTTCTCACGGCTGTTAGCCGCCGGTATCGCCAGCTGGTTAGCGATCCAGGTGGTGATTAATCTTGCTGCCATGCTTTCCCTTTTGCCCTTGACCGGTGTACCCCTGCCCTTTATTTCTTACGGCGGATCGTCTTTAATAATTACGTTGACAGGAATCGGACTTTTATTAAATATTTCCCGTTATCACGTCGGTGCTAAAAAAAGATGAATCACCCGTCCGTTGTTTTAAGCGGCAGCCATTTGACCCCAGCGCAGGCTGTCGGCGAGAAATTAAAGGAACATAGTTGGCCAGTAAATTATTTTTCTTCAAAATCTGCCAAATTTAATCGGCACCAACTGTTTCTTTCAAGTTTGTCTTTATTTAAATTGCCGGTAAGTATTTTTAAGTCCTGGTATTATCTGGTTAAACTTAAACCAAAGGTAGTTGTCAGTTTTGGCGGATTTTCGGCCCTTCCTGTTTGTGTGGCCGCCAAATTATTAGGGCTGCCTTTAATTATTCATGAACAGACTTTTGCTGCCGGATTAACTTCCCGAATTACCGCTTTAATCGCCGATAAAATCGCGATTTCCTGGCTGGAAAGCCAAAGGTATTTTCCCAAAAAGAAAACCGTTTTAACCGGCAACCCGCTCCGCCAGGAAATCTTGAATCTCTATTGCCCTACGCCCTCTGTCCTGCGCCCTGTAATTTTTATCACCGCTGGACACCAGGGGTCAAAGTTTATTAATCAAACAGTGGCGGAAATCTTACCGAAATTATTATTAAAATATAAAGTCTACCATCAGTTTGGCCTTATCCAGTCTTCCGCTTCATGGGAACGGGAGCGGCAATTTCAACACCCTCAATATATTCTTAAACGTTGGTTTTCCGCTCCGGAGCTAGCCTCAATTTTACGACAAGCTTCGTTAGTAATCAGCCGCAGCGGCATCAATACCGTGACCGAACTGGCGTATTTAAGCAAACCGGCGATTCTCATTCCTTTGTTGACAGCGCAGAAGAATGAACAGTTGACTAACGCCCGTTTTTTAAAATCTTTAGGTTTAGCGATTATCTTGTCCCAAAAACAACTCACCGGAGCCAAATTACAAAAAACCATCACCAAGGCCTTACGTTGTCTTCCCCAAGCTTCAACCAGAAAATTAGACTTTTCTTTAGTTGCTAATGCTGCCGATAATCTCTATCAAGTTATTCGCCCTTTCTTGCCGTGAAACTTGTCGTCTTATTAGTTTTATCTGTCCTGATTTTAGCTTTAAGCAATTTACGAATTTTTAATCTTAAAAAAATTGATTGTCAACTTGATAATTATCCTTGTCCTTTAACTTTAGAGCCGGTTTTAGTCGGTTTAAGCGGAAAAAATATTTTTAAGCTGAATCGTCTCCAGGTAATCAGGGAACTTAGTCAGCTCGACCAGACTTTAACTGACATTCAGGTAACCAAGAAAATCCCTAATGAATTATTAATTAAAATCAGTCGCCGTCAACCTCTCGCCCAGCTGGCATTTTTTAATAATTTAGACTTTATTGGATTAGACAGCACCCAATCAGCCACTCTCTCAGGAGAAATGTCTGGTAAATTCCAACTGATCGATCAGCAAGGGCAGGTTTATGAAGCTAATAATATTAACCTAGAATCATTGCCTGTGGTGGCGGTTTCGGGGCAGTTTAATTCCGACCAAATTGTTAAAACCTTGTTGGTTCTTAATAACCATTACGTTAGTTATAATTTACTGGCTTGGCTTAACAATAAGACGATTATTATTAAAACTAATTTGGGTCCTTATGCTGTCGTTGATCCGACCACCGGAGTTGATTCCAGCATTGGCTCTTTACAATACATTTTAACTGGCCTTAAAATAGGAGACAGATTACCAACAAAAATTGATTTAAGGTTTGATAAACCAGTATTAACTTATTAATTCATGAAAAACCAAATTATCTCTGCGATTGATATCGGGACGACTAAAATTACCACAATTATTGCTACCCTTAGCCCTGAGTTAGATAAAATTAATGTGATCGGCGTTGCCAACACCGCCTCCAAGGGGTTGAGGAAAAGCCAGATTGTGGACATTGACGAAGCCATTGAATCAATCACTCAAAGCGTTGAGTCAGCCGAACGTATGGCTGGTTATACGATTTCTTCCAGCATTGTTTCAATTTCCGGGATTCACATCGAATCGTTAAACAGCAAGGGCGTTGTGGCCGTGGCTGAACCGGAAGGAGAAATTAGTCCTAATGACGTCAGTCGGGTAATTGAAGCCGCCCGGGCGGTTTCTTTGCCGACATCCAGAGAAATTCTACATGTCATTCCCCGTGACTTTAAAGTTGATGCTCAGGAAGGGGTGAAAGATCCGGTGGGGATGAGCGGGGTTCGCCTGGAAGCAGAAGCTCACATCGTCACCGGCAGTTCCACTGCCATGCGTAATATCAGCAAGTGTGTTTCGGAAATTGGCGTGGAAGTTGATAGTTTAGTTTTTTCCGGGTTAGCCAGCGCTGAAGCGGTTATCACGCCTACAGAAAAAGAGTTGGGTGTAGTTTTGGTGGATATCGGCGGCGGCAGTACCGCCATTTCTGTTTTTGTCGAAGGGGCTCTGTCTTTCTCTTCAGTTTTACCGGTAGGTGCGAAAAATATTACTAATGATTTGGCGATTGGTTTGCGAGTCAGCTTGGAAACTGCCGAGAAAATTAAAATCGCTCTTTCTAAATTGGAAAAAGATGGCGGCGAAGACGATGAACTCGACTTTAAAAAATTAAACTTAAATGAGGACGTCGGTAAATTATCAAAAAAAACCTTAATTGAAGGTATTATCCGGCCGCGCTTAAATGAAATTCTTGGCTTAGTTGGTGAACAGTTGAAAAAATCCGGTTTTGGCGGTGTTACCCCGGCCGGCGTGGTTGTAACCGGCGGCGGCGCGCTCACGGTTGGCTTGATTAATTCTTGCAAGCGGTCTCTTTCCTTGCCGGTAAGAATTGGTTACCCGAAAGGATTAAGCGGATTAGTCGATGAAATTAAATCACCCAGTTTTGCCACCGCCTGGGGATTAATTCAATATGGAGTTAAGAATTCCAAGGGTGTTAAAGCTAACTCACCGATTAAAAAATTCGGTCAAATTTTTCAAAAAATTCCTGTCAAAGGCTTATTTTCTAAAGGCATTAAGCTAATTAAATCCTTCTTGCCTTAATTAAAAAAATAAGTTATCTTAGATTAAGAGATCTTCTGCCCGGATTCAATTAATTGAACTATGGCTTTAGTTAAACCTGATTTGAATACCTTTGCCAAAATTAAAGTTTTAGGTATTGGTGGCGGTGGTGGCAATGCTCTTTCCAACATGGTTAAATCCGGCCAAATTAAAGGGGTGGAATTCGTGGCGATTAATACTGACGCTCAGGCGCTTTTATCCTGCCAAGCGGAAACTAAAATTCAGATCGGGGAAAAATTAACCGGTGGTTTGGGTTCGGGTGCCGATCCTAAAATCGGCCAAGAAGCCGCTGAAGAGACGAAAGACAGAATCAGGGAATTTTTATTTGTGGCAGACATGGTCTTTCTCACTGCCGGAATGGGCGGCGGCACCGGCACCGGCGCCAGTCCCCTTATTGCCGAGATTGCTAAAGAGGTTGGAGCTTTGACCGTAGCCGTGGTTACCAAACCGTTTTTATTTGAAGGCACGAAAAGGATGGTGACTGCCGAAGAAGGCATCGAAGAATTAAAAGGGAAAGTTGATGCTTTGATTGTTGTGCCGAATCAGCGCTTAATGGACGTGATTGATAAAAACTTAACTTTAATAGAAGCCTTTAAAATGGCCGACAGTATTCTTTCTCAGGGAGTCCAGGGGATTTCCGATTTAATTACCACGCCGGGGATTATCAATGTCGATTTTGCCGATGTTAAAAAAGTGATGAAAGATTCCGGTACAGCTTTGATGGGGATGGGTTCGGGGGTGGGGGAGAATCGGGCCCAGACAGCCGCGCGTTTAGCCATTGCTTCACCGCTTTTGGAAACTTCCATCGAAGGGGCTAAGGGGATGTTGTTTAACATTGTCGGCGGGGCTGATTTAACTATGAGCGAAGTTAATCAGGCTGCCGACATTATTTCCCGGACGACCGATGCCGACGCCGAGATTATTTTCGGTGCCACCATTGATCAAACTTTAGTTGACCAGGTAAAAATTACCGTGATCGCCACTGGTTTTGACGAAACCCGCCAAAAGCTCAGAAATCTGTCCAGCCGTGAAGACAAAACGAAATCATCAATTAAATCGTCGGCTGAAGAAAAACCGGAATTAACCGAAGTGAAAAAAGATGAGCCTTCCGACGAATTCGACATTCCGGCATTTTTGCGCCAAGGGAGATAATCTTTTAATTCGGCACTTTCCGGGCGGCGGGAACAAAACTGGAACGGACATTAAAATTAGATTTAAATTTTTGTTTTGGCGGAATAATGCCTTTAAATCTTTGTTTCTCAAAACTTTCCAGCATCCCCGGATAACTGCTTTTCTGTTTGGGATTTTTTTGAAACGTCATAAATTAATTTTAACACATTGTTCAGAATGTTCTAGCGAACGCCTGCCCGCCTTTGGTGGGCCTGCCCTGAGTACCCCCGAAGGGACGCCCTGCCACTCCGAAACTTTAGTGAAGGGTGGTTAGAACCTATCTTGCATAAAACCAAGCAATCTTACTTTTTTATAAAATTAAAAAAACCAACTAATCTTCCCCAAATATTAGTGAAAAAGTAGGAAACTTTTTTTAATGGTGATAATTGAGGTATTGTTGCTTCATTTTTAATTGTCTTTGTTTCTGGACTTTGAACAACTAGATTAAAACTCGGCTGCAGAGAAGGACTTGGACTTAAAGAAGGCCGAGGAACAATAACAAAAGAAGGACTAGGCGTAGGGATTAAAGAAGGTTTTGGTGGATTTAAAAAATGAAGCAAATATATTGAAGATTCATCCTGCTTGTCTAAAGAATAAAGATAAACCTCCATTTCTCTTTGGGAATTAGCATAACAAGTAGCATAAATTGTACCCAAATTATCAGTTGTTTGTGCAGCCGTAACGCAATTGTCTCCTGCTTGCGGATTTTTAATCCTAAACTCTACCCTTTCTCCGCTAGAAGGGGATCTGTTATTGCTTCCAGCTAAAAATACTTGAGCAGAAATTATATCTTCTTTCACACTATAAGTATTAGTGCTGTTATGCATTAAAACCATCCGACCACCTCCAGCGATTACCGAAGTTACTAAGAAAAAGTTTAAAATTATCGCTAATAGAAGAGACTGACAAAGAAGTTTTTTCATAATCATATATTATCAAACTAAATAATTCTTGTCCAGTTGAGTAATAGGTTCGAGCCGGCACTTTTGGGTACTAAATTCTCTTGAGGAAAAAATAGTGGGCTCCGCCCTGAGGAACGAAGTGACGAAGGGTGGCTGAGCGGACTTGAACCTAATCAAAATTTGACAAAAATTCAATCTTAAATCGCCATCAGGCGATTTTTTTGTTATCATATGCCTATGAGTCAAAAACCCTTTTTTAAAGACGAGCCGGCCGTGCCGAATTTTGTTGATTTGGAAGAGAAACTTTTAAAAAACTGGGACCAACAGGGGATTGTCAAACAATATTTAGCCAAAAATGCTAAATCGAAAAAGAAATTTTCTTTCTTAGACGGTCCGATCACGGCCAATAACCCCATGGGGGTCCATCATGCCCGCGGCCGGACCTATAAAGATTTGTGGCAACGGTATTTCACCATGAAAGGCTATGCCGGCCGTTACCAGAACGGCTTTGACTGCCAGGGTCTTTGGGTCGAAGTCGAAGTCGAAAAAGAGTTGGGCTTTAGAAGCAAAAGAGATATTGCCAAATATGGCGTAGAAAAATTTGTCAACCAGTGCAAAGCTAGAGTTTTAAAATATTCGGCTATCCAAACCAAACAAAGCCAGCGCTTAGGCATGTGGTGCGACTGGGCTAATTCTTATTTCACTATGTCCGATGCCAATAATTATGCCATCTGGCACTTTTTGAAAGTCTGCCACGAGCGTAATTGGCTCTATAAAGGCCACGACTCAGTCCCCTGGTGTCCCCGCTGTGAAACGGCGATTTCCCAGCACGAAATGTTAACCGAGGACTATAAAGAAATCGTTCACCAGGCAATTTACTTAGAATTACCGTTGGTTAACCGGACCAAGGAGTATTTATTGGTTTGGACAACTACCCCTTGGACCATTCCGGCTAATATTAGCGTGGCTGTGGATAAAAAACTTGATTACAGTTTGGTGGAAGGGGACAGTGGTAATCAGTTTTGGGTGGTGAAAGACCGGGTGCAGGCAATTTTTGGCCCTGATCCAAAGATTATTAAAACCATAAAAGGGAAAGAATTAGTTGGCCTGCAATATTCTGCCCCATTTGATGATTTAGCGGCCGTGGCGGCTGTCGCTAAGAAGTATCCGGCTAAATTTCACCGGGTGATTGCCACCGATACCCTAATCTTACCGGTGACCACAACTGAAGGCACGGGTTTAATTCATACGGCCGTCAGCGCCGGCGCGGAAGATTTTAAATTGGGCCAAAAATATGGCTTACCGCTGATTCCGGTGATTAGCGACAACGCTGATTATTTACCGGAATTAGGCTGGCTAGCCGGCTTAAATGCTAAAAAACACCCGGAAATTATCTTGGATTATTTAACCAAACTTGATGCTTCCGGCCATGACTGTGTTTTCAAGATAGAACCATATAAACACCGTTACCCGGCCTGTTGGCGCTGTAAGTCTGAGTTGGTTTGGAAAGTTACCGACGAATGGTACATCGCGATGGACCGTCCCGATCCGACTGACAAGAAAAAAAGAACCTTACGCCAGGAATTAATGGCTGTGGCTAAAAAAGTTAATTGGATTCCCTCATTTGGTTTGGAGCGGGAGTTAGATTGGCTGCAGAATATGCACGACTGGTTGATTTCTAAAAAGAACCGCTATTGGGGATTAGCCTTGCCGATTTATGAATGCCCTGAATGTGGTCATTTCGAAGTTATCGGCAGCAAAGAAGAGCTAAAAAAACAAGCAGTTTCCGGCTGGGACCAGTTTAGCGGCCATACGCCCCACAAACCCTGGGTGGATTACGTCAAGACTAAATGCTCGCACTGCGGCACGATTGTTTCCCGGGTCGAACCGGTCGGCAATCCTTGGCTGGATGCCGGCATTGTCCCTTTCTCTACTCTGCCTGAAGCCTGGTTTCCGGCGGATTTTATCACCGAAGCCTTTCCTGGCCAGTTTAAAAACTGGTTTTATGCCATGTTAGTTATGTCTACGGTTTTGAAAAAAACTAATCCCTATAAAACCGTTTTAGGCTACGAATCAGTGGTCGGTGAAGACGGTCGGCCGATGCATAAAAGCTGGGGAAATGCGATCGAGTTCAACGACGGTGCCCAGAAAATCGGGGTGGATATTATGCGTTGGATGTATTGCCAAACATTACCTACGGCAGTATTGCCGTTTGGCTTTAGGAAGGCCGAAGAGATTAGGCGGCAGTTTTTCCTGATTTTATGGAACTCTTACCGCTTTTTTACTACTCAGGCCAATGTCCAAAACTGGCAGCCGCCACTCCGCACTCCGTACTCCGCGGTCCGTACTAATAATATCTTAGACCGCTGGATTATCAGCCGTTTAAATCAAACCATTAAAGTCGTAACCGGATCATTAGATAAGTATTACACTGCTCTAGCCACCGAAACTCTGGAAAAGTTCATCAGCGATTTTTCTACTTGGTATATCCGCCGTTCCCGTAATCGGCCGCAATCTCTGCCGGTAATGTATCACAGCCTGGTAATCTTATCTCAGCTATTAGCCCCCTTTATACCGTTTTTGTCTGAGTATCTTTTCCGTCAGCTAACGCATCAACAGTCAGTTCATTTATCTGATTGGCCGAAAGCTGACCCTGCTTTAATTAATCAAAGTTTGGAAAAAGACATGCTTAAAGCCCGGCAATTAGTCGAATTAATCCATAGCCAGAGGAAAGCTTTAAATCTTAAAGTCCGCCAGCCTTTAGCCAAGGCCACAGTCAATTCTCCGGTTTTTGGTTCCTCAGAATTAAGAAACTTAATTTTGGAAGAAACTAATATTAAAAAGTTAATTTTTAAAGGAAAAGGTGACGGGAAAGTTATTTTGGATACTAAACTAACACCTCAGTTAGAAGCAGAAGGGAAGACCCGCGATTTAATTCGGGCCATTCAATCTGCCAGGAAACAAGCCGGCACCAGTCTCGACGAGGAAATTAATTTAGAGTTACCGGACTGGCCCAAGGCTTTTGAAGCCGAGATTAAGAAAAAAACTTTAGTTAAGAAATTAATTTTGGCTAAAGCGCTTAAAGTAATCCGGTTATGCCGTTCCTAATTCCTGTTTTAATTATTTTAATTTTTAGTTTTTTAAGCCTGATCTCTATTTCTCTGGCCTTGGGTTTAGATCAGCTGTTATTTATTGCTGTCGGCTTATTGGCTTTTTTTGTTTTTAGCCGGCTGCCCTATTCTCTTCATCGTTATGTGGTTAAAATTTATTCTGTTTTTGTCGTCATTTTTTTATTACTGCCTTTCTTATTCGGTACCTTAACCCGCGGGGCGATCCGCTGGATTCAAATTGGCCCGTTAACTTTGCAACCGTCAGAAATTATTAAGCCGTTTTTAATCATTATTTTTAGCGCTTTTATGGCCAACCGTCCTCGAATCTTAACTTATAGTTTAGTATTGATAATTCCCGCAGTGTTAATTTTTAAACAGCCGGACTTAGGCAGTGCTTTGGTAATTGTGGCTGTTTGGTTGGGTATTTTACTTGCCTCAAAAATATCTTTCAAAACATTGACAATCTTTTCTTTAGCCGTTTTATTAGTTAGCCCGCTGGCTTGGCGTGGACTAAAAGCTTATCAGCAGCAGCGTATCGCCAGTTTTCTTAATCCTTACGCCGACCCTAAAGTTTCCGGCTACCACTTAATCCAATCAGTTATTTCTGTCGGCTCCGGCGGATTTTTCGGTCGGGGATTAGGTCACGGACCGCAATCACAATTGAAATTCTTGCCCGAACGCCAGACTGATTTCATTTTTGCTTCCTTAAGCGAAGAGCTGGGGTTTGCCGGTTCCCTGACTTTAATTCTCGCTTATTTTTTTCTGTTAAAATGGCTGCTGGCCGTGACACTTAAAGCTTCAGATGAATTTGGCCGGTTAATTAGTGCCGGTGTTTTTAGTCTGATTTTTTTTCAATTTACCGTAAATGTGGGGATGAATTTAGGCTTACTGCCGATTACCGGCATTACCCTCCCTTTAGTTTCCTCCGGCGGCAGCTCGATTTTAGCCATCTCGATTTGTTTCGGCCTGGTTTACAACATTTCCAAGAGCAGCCCGCCCCAAAAATCTTTAGAAATTAAGTAAAAATAACCACTTTAATTAATTAAATTTCCCTTCTTGACAAAAACGGCAGTTGTAGATATAAATACATCATGTCAGGGAAAAATGGTCAAGAAGCATTAACAGAAGAACAAGTAGAAACTTCAAGGGCAAGAATTGGACCGTTTCTCAATGAGCTATTTGTGGTCTGTTTTGATCTCAATTTGCAAAAAAAATTAACAGTGGGAAAATTAAACGAGTTAGCTAGCAAACATCATTTAGGTGATCTTACTATTACTCCTGAATCATTATTACCAGTTATTACTACTGTCACTGCCCCATTGTTTAAGAAAGGCTCTACAGAAGAAAAAAGAAAGGCAGTTGCTCAACGATCGGGTATTGACGCTGAAGCTATTCTTAAATTACAGCAAGCAGTATTTTTTACTGAACAGCATTTACTAGCCTTGAGTGGTCAACCGTTAAGTGTTGCCTTTCAAAAATTATATTCATCTCAATTCCAGGCTTAGTCAGAATAAACAAGTCTCATCTCCTTAAAAAAGCCCTTGGAAATTAAATAGCCACTTCTGGTTGTGCGGTAATTACTGCTTTTAAGCCTTCGTAATAAGCCAGTAATCCATCTCTAAACCCATTCCAATTAGGATTTTGCCCGTCAAGTAATTTAAAATTTGCTACTCTTCTTTCAAATAACGGTTGTAATTTTTCTGCTTCAACCTCATAAACAGTTGCCCACACTTCACTTAAGTATTCTGAGTCTGACCAATTTTGGCCGGATGTAGGCAGTAACGTAACACGAATGCCTAGTTCTTGGAATAATTGATTAAAATATTTAGTATTATCTGATCGGTTTTGCACTACTTTTGTGGCTGCTGCCTCTGATAAATTAAATTGATATTTAACAGCCGATACTTGATTAGGAAAGGCAAGCCAATATTGACCTTTAATGTCATTATATTGCCACATAAATTCATATTGTGTCATGGCTAAAGGATTAAAATCTCTATTTACTTCTACCGTCGCTTCTTCTGTACGGGGCGTATTTTTCTCTTTCCGATAGGCAATTTGTAAAATATAGTTTTTTATTATATCATACAATTTGATAACTAATTTCCTGCCTCAAAATTTATGAGCGTAGAAATTGTTTCAGATACTGGCTGCGGGTATAACGCCACTGATCCGGAAATCACCGAGCTAGGGATCCATCTTTTACCGATACATACTAAATTTTTTATTGATGGTCAAACTGTAGTTAAAGCCGACGGTGAATTAACTCCGGAGGAATTTCTGGCTTTAATGGCAAAATCAACCAAACAGTTACCTGAGACTGACGGTTCGGTTTTAGGTCCTGCTTTAGAACTTTATCCTCGTTTGGCAGATTCAACTCAACAAATTCTTTCAATCCATATCAGTTCCGTACTCTCCGCTGTTTATGGTTCAGCCTCAGTTGCCGCTGGGGAGGTGATGGAAAAAAAGCCGGGGTTAACCATCGGCTTGATCGATTCGAAACGGGTTTCTTTGACTCAGTTTTTGTTAGTTGAACTAGCCGCAAAGTTGGCTAAAGCCGGAGCCTCGCTTGCCGAAATCCAGGAAGCGGTTATTCTGGCTATCCCTAAAACAGGATTAATAGTCGGTTTAGAAAAAATCGATAATTTGGTTAGGCTCGGCCGGGCGCCAAAAGGATTAGACAAAATTGCCAAGTGGGCAGATGCTCATATCCTTTTAGGCATGTCCGGTGAAAGCGGGGAATTAAAGAGAATGGGGTTTGTTCGAGGATTATCCAATATTCCTCAAAGGCTAACCGATGAGGTGGCGTCGGCCTGTGAAAAGCCCGGAATTGCCGGGTTAGCGATCATTCATACCGGCGTTCCCAATATGGCTGGAGATTTAGCCGGATTTCTTCAAGAAATTTATTCCGGGAAAATTCTTATTAAAGACATTACCGGAACTGGAGTTAGTATTCACTCGGCTCAGGGGGCAGTTGGGGTTGCCTTCATGACCAACTGATTCTATAATACCCTCTTATGAAATACGCCGTTATTAAAACTGGTGGCCAGCAACTCAAAGTTATTGAAGGGGAAACCCTAACTATTGCCAAACTAGCCGGTAAACCCAAAGAGAAAATTAGTTTTAAAGAAGTTTTATTGGTGGTTAATGATCAGAAAGTCAGTTTAGGCCAGCCGTTAGTCAAAGGCGCTTCTGTTTCTGCCGAGATTGTCAATCAGAAAAAAGACAAAAAAATCCGCGTCGTCAAGTTTAAAGCTAAATCCCGCTATCGCCGCGTCCGCGGCCACCGCCAGGAAATCACCACTGTGAAAATTGTGAAAATAACGCTATAATGGTTTTATGAGTAAGAAAAAAGCCGCCGGCGCTACCCGCCAACACCATGCCCGTCCCGGAAAAAGATTAGGCGTGAAAAGATTTGGCGGCCAACAAGTTACCACCGGTATGATTCTGGTCAGACAGAAAGGCACCAAGGTTCATCCCGGTAAAAACGTCGGTATGGGCCGCGATTTTACTTTATTTGCCTTAAAAGACGGCGTGGTTAAATTTTTGAAGCATCAAGGTCGTCAATTAGTGAGCGTTTTAACCAAATAATATGGTAAAACAGGACATTATCGAGCTGGACATTGTTGAACTTCAGGCTAATCCTTTACAGCCCCGGGGAATGATCACCCCGGATTCTTTGATGGACTTGGTTGACTCTATCCGCGAACACGGTATTCTCGAGCCGTTAATTGTCGCCCACACGCCTGCCGGTTACCAGATCATTGCCGGCGAACGCCGTTGGCGGGCCGCCAAATTAGCCGGTTTGACCCATCTTCCGGCGATTGTTAAAGAGACTTCGCCCCAGGGCATGCTGGAAATGGCCTTGGTGGAAAATGTCCAGCGGACTGATCTTAACGCCATTGACCGGGCCAAAGCCTTTGAACGCTTGATGGAGGAATTTGATTTAAGCAATGCCGAAATTGCCAAACGCATCGGCAAGAGTCCGGCTTATATTTCTAACACTTTAAGATTATTAAGTTTGCCTGACGCCTTGAAAGACGGTTTGATTTCCGGCCTGATTACCGAAGGTCATGCCCGTGCCCTGGCTTCGATTGATAACAAACAGGCCATGATTGATGCCTATAAAATTATTTTAAAAGAATCCGGTTCGGTCCGCCGCGCTGAAGATTTATCCCGCCGGATGAAAGACAAAACCGGTCAAAAAGTGACCGCCCCGTCCTCCAGGCCGGCCCATATTGTCAGCGAGGCTCTCGACAAAATGGCGGAAGAGTTAACGCAAAAACTGGGCTCCAACGCCAAAGTTAAATTAATCCGCACCCAGCGGGAAACCCGTCTGTCCCTGGTTTTAAAAGGCAGTCTTGCCGATACAGAAAGTTTGCTGCAAAAGATTTTTAAAGCGATTACTAAAAGTTAAAACTTCGGGTACTTTTTAATTACTCCAAAGTTGTTAATCGGCCAATATCTTACCCAGGCTTTGCCGACAATATTTGCGGTTGGCACGAAACCCCAGTCGCGGGAATCAGAAGAATTACTTCGGTTGTCACCCATCACAAAATAGTTTCCTTCCGGCACGGTTAGCGTTTGTCCTTCTTGGGTAAAATAGCCGGGCTGAGTCATAATGCTTTTGTCTAAATAACCGGACTCATCTAAAATTTGCTCGTTGACATAGACACGACCTTGCTTGATTTTTACCCTGTCTCCCGGCAGACCGATGATTCTTTTAATATAGTCATAATCTTCGTTTTGCGGCGCTTTAAACACAATCACGTCATCACGCTGGGGCGGGGTAAAGCGGTAGCTTATCTTGTCCGTTAACAGATATTCCCCGTCGTGAAAATTGTCATACATGGAACTGCCCTTCACTTGGTGGGGCTGGAATAAAAACCGGTACATCACCACAAAAATCGCCAGGGCAATCACGATTGTCTCGATAAAATCCAAAAACCACAGCCACAGACGTCTTAAAATCGAATCATTTTCCATATCTTATATGCTATGCCTTTTGTTATAATAGTGTCAACTGGACTCTTAGCGCAGCTGGTAGCGCGCTTCATTCACATTGAAGAGGTCGAAGGTTCGAGTCCTTCAGAGTCCACTAGCTTTTAATCATCTGGTTCCTAGTACCGAGGCGGGACATTAGACTCTCACTACTCGGCAAACAATGACGCGCACATGGCAAAACCGGAACCGAAAAAATTATTTGGCCCGTTTGTATATCAAGGTGAAATTAAGGTACAAATGAATTCGGAACTAAAGGTTTAAGGAATTTGCCGCCAAAGAAAAACTTGAAATCGTCCTTTCCACCAAGATTTAAGGCTTATAGTTGCTAGCTTGAGTTATAATATAATCATGGTTGTTAATGAAGCCATCGATTTTTCTGCTTCAATTACAAAAGCTGCCCTAGTGAATCAATTTCAAGAACATGTTGACCCTTTAAAAATGAAGTTTTTTGGTGAAGTTTTTATTATTGGTCCTGGAACCTTTTTACAAGAATTAGCTTTACTAGAACCACAACATGAAAAAATTACCAACATTACCATGATTACTAGCCTTTCACTAACAAGATTCCAGACTGACTATTTAAAGAAATTTCAACAGATTTATCCCAACTTGCCAGTTGAAATCTTGCCTGATATTACTTATCAGGGTTATCTAACTACACATGAAAGAAACAGATATGACGTTATCGTCTTTATTGGCGGTCATCCAACCACCCTAACAGATAAAGATCTTGATTTACTGGTTTCTAGAATTAATCCGGGTGGCGCTATTTATGCCACCGTAAATGATTATTCCCCAGTTAGACCACCATCAATTAATCACCATAAAGCAACAACCGTTAATCTGAGACAGACAAATCCTTTTTTTCCTTATGAGCCTGGTTATTACGGTTTAGTAGTTAGATGATTCCAGGCGCGAGCCACAGAGATAAATAATCTGATATAATACCCCATAATTTAATCGCCTGCCCCAAAATATGGTTTTAGTAGCACCAGAGGCGGTTGACTATTCTTTATATTCTTCCGTTGATCTATTGAAAATGGGAATAGTAACTGAGCGGCAGGAAAGAATTCCGGTTGACTTAATTGTTCAGGAAAATGCTTTAATTGATTTCCAACACGCCCAAAATTTAGCCGAGTCAATGATGGGGCCAAGAAAACAAATTTCTCCTATAACTGTCAGAGCCCGATTAGCCAATAGCCTGGCAGTCTATGACATTATTGACGGTTTTCACCGCCGGGAAGGAGTCAGTATTATTGAGCAACTAACCAATGAGCTGCAAATAATGAACACAATTACGCTTTATGGCTGCGGCGATGAAGAATTGTTTGATTTACGGGTGTTGGCGGCCAGCTCGGTCAAAAGCATTAAGTTTGCCCGCATGGCCGAATGGATGAAGCGGTCATTTTTTAGCACACAATGGGAAAATGCCCGTATTCACGAACTGGTTGAGCAAGAAAAAATTACTTTATCCCAGGTATTTAATTTAGCTCAATTTGACAGCAGCGGCACACACCTTAAGTTAAATTTGAGTCAGCCGGAAGTGATCGAGTTAAAAACTTGGGCAAATAAGAAATCTATACAATGGGATCGGCCTTTATCTACTTTAATGTTTGAGATGCGGACAGTGGAGTTGGCCGCCCCGGACTTAGTCCAAAGAGTCAGAACCGGAGGTGGCGGTAAAGGCGGTAAAGGTGTTTTAACTAAGGCCAGACTGGAAGCAATCGTGACTCATCTGCATGGCGATTGGGAAACTCAAAGAACCTTGGCAGATTTAGCCATATCTAGAAACATTTTGGCAGATGATTTGGACTTTTTAGCTTGGAGTTATGCCCAAGCCAAAGAGGCTATGGATCAACCTACAATGACAAAAATTTTGACTGCACCGGAATTACTGCTTAACCCTCTACTAATTGTCGCTGAAACAGATAATAAGGCAGGAACGGAACAAACTATATTTTTTCCCCAAAGCTGGCCGAAAAAACACCGTCTACAAAGATTGAGAAGACAGACTCAAGACTCCGGCATGGCTGAAAAAGCAGACAAAGTTAGTGAAAGCACAATCCTAACCAAACACAATGTTCCTAAAATTATAGAAAACTTAATGGAAACAATTTTGGCGGATAAAGGCGAGGATTTAACCATTTTGAATATTCCCCACGGGGAACTAAATCTGAACCTAAAATCAGGAGTGCTGAAGCTAGGTGGTCAAATAGTAGAATTAAGTGATAGAGAAACCGAATTAATGACTGTTTTTTCTCTATTGGAAGGGATGGTAATTTCCGATAAATTGCTTTCCATGATCAGTCTGACTAAAAGTCGAGTTAATACCAGAGAAGCAGTTTTGTCACTTAAAGAGAAACTGGCTTTGTTATCCGAAGAAGCCGCTCAAGAATTACGGATCAGTCGAAAAGACGAATATAGCTGGTTGAAAGAGTGAGAAGCTTACTTGATAATCCCTTGCCAGTCCGTGCAGAACTTCTCCATGCCTACGTCCGTCAATTCGTGCTGGATATTAAACTCTGTCCAGGGTTTATTTAAATCAAAACTTTCGTATTTTATTGCCGATAAATTAGCCGCTGCTTTTGGCGTTGGTAGCTTTTCCTGCCACTGCCTCAAAATCACTAGGGGAGAGGTAATAATATCCGTCTGGCAGTCCAGACAGGCCTGATGGTGGTATAAATTCCGGATGCTGGCCGCTAGCACTTCCACATGCCCATCGCTTAATTTAAACATCTCGACGCAATTTTTAATTAAATCCATCCCGTTAATGCCTTTATCATCCAGCCGTCCGATAAACGGCGACACAAACACGTCGCCTTTTTTCGCGCCTTTGGTCGCCGCGTACACTGCCGCCGCCTGCTGCTGGCTAAAACACAAGGTCATATTCACTCGGATGTCTTGCTTGACCAAAATTTCCGCCGCCTTTAAGCCCTTCTCGATAATCGGCAATTTAATATGGGCGTTGGGAATCCAGCTGTTCATTTCCTGCGCCTGTTTGATCATTTGTTCAACCGTTGTGCTTTTATCCGCATACACTTCCACCGACACCGAGCCTTGGGGGATTAATTGGGAAATTTCCGTCACCACCTTTTTATAAAAATCATACACTTCTTTGGTGGTAAATTTTTTGCCTAGGGCTTCCGGATTCTTAGCAATTAAAGACGGGTTAGTCGTCTGGCCATCTAAAGCCCCTAAAAATTCCAAAGTTGTTTTTGTTTCTTTCGGGTCCCCGCTGTCCAAAAAAATCTTTGTGGTCATTATTTCTAGTTTAAACCACTGCCGCCGCCAAACTCAAGTAGTCCTTTTGAGGTAGAATTACCGTCAAGGTCATCATTGGCCGTCGTTTACCTGTCTCTTTATCAAAAGTACTTGCGTCCTCGATATTGGTAATTCTGGCTTTCCTGGGTAAACCGTCTTCTGGGAGAAAATAACCTAAATATATTTGCTTTTCTTCATCCCAAGCTTTTTCACAATAACTTATCCGAGCATTAACCTCCTTAATCCCTCGTGCCGCTAGAGTAATTTTTGCCCGATATCCACCGCCGATATCCTGAATATCAAAAAATTCTACTGCTCGCTTGGCCATGACAAATTCTTGTAATGCTTCTCTCATTGCCTGTATTATACAATCTCCGTCAAATTAATGGTTCTATCAATACCCTTCTGCCTTCCGGTAATAGCGCTTCCCATTGAGTTGATTTTCTGCCGTTTATTAGTGTCGTTGGCCCTTTAGCTTCAACAGTCGCTATTGCCGAGTAGTGGCGCAGATAATCGTTTAGCACGGCAACACTTTGACGCTCATCACCCATATCTAATTCTCCTGATCCATGGGTCGATCTGACAATAATAAAGTCATTATGAAAAACACCAAATTCTACCCCTACCTGCTCTAAGGCTTTTACAGAAGAATGATATTTTCTCAGCCGCAGAGGCGTACGTAGAGTTATTGGCTTGCCGGAAATTAAAATAGTCATCGTGGCGTCACTATCAATAAATGTCACTTTGACTCGGCCTTCATCCGTTCGGCCCCGGCCAAAAAGAGCGTCCCGGCCGAAAGCAGTCAGATTATCTATCACTCCCTGTAATTCTTGTGGCATCAACCAATCCACCTTAACTGAATATTCTAAGCCATGTCTTTTCGAAATAGTTTCAACCATAAATTCTGTTTCCGGGCAGAAATTAATTTTTCGAGGCGAGTATAGCACACCTAAGAATTTTTTACTTTCAATAATCCGCTTATTTCTTATCTGCTAATACTGCTTCAAAATATGGTCGGGCTGACCTTTCATACATCAACGGAACAATCATTTGTACGAGAAACGGGACATTCCCTTTTTTCACTTCTTCGTGATGCTGTTTCAGCCAATCCATCCCTAGAGTTGCTTGAGCCTGAAACCACTGCCTGATGCCTGGTGAATGTCTGTCAGAAAGATCTTTTTGATCAATCTGATATTGTTCCATTTCTTCAAGAGGAATATTCACGAAACCTTTTGCCATATCGATCTCAAAATCACGCAGAGTGTAATAAATCCTGACGGCTTTTCCCATTTTTGCCAAGACGTCAAATTTATCCGGCGCCAGTCCGAAAACTTTAATCAGTCCATTGATCGTGCCCCGGCTACAGGCATTATAAGCTTGGTCGAGATCAACCTTAGAGAAAACCTGCCCGGTGTTTAATCTGGTGGCATCAAACATAAAATAGGTAAAAAAATCATCTAACTCTTCCTGGATGTCAAAACCCAATCCCTGAGCGCAGTCGGAGCAATGCCGGATATACCGATCGACATCATCTTCAGGATTGTCGGGATTTTGACAGAATTCTCTTTTTTTCTGGAGATAACTGATGGCAGTAAAACCCTTTGGCGGTTCCCGGTCGCCGTCGGCAATATCGTCAAGATTTCTCATAATGCTATTAATTCCCACGATCAGCTCGCCTTTTTTAGGGAAAAGGTGTTCGGACAACTTGATACAAAATAACCAAAGTTTGGAATCAGGCCGTTGATAGGCGGGACTGGCATATGCCTGACTGTCTACCAGTTCCAGACTCTCAGAGGGATTCATTGAAAGATATTATACAAGATCTTAATAGTTACTTCAGCAGGCCAGCGGCACCGGACAGCAAAGACTCTGTCAATACTTTTTTGCCATTCGGTAATAGCGGTTCCCAATGTGGTTTTGTTCTGCCGTCGCGTAAATATTCGTCCCTTTTAGCTTCAACCATCACTATCGCTGGATAATGAAACAGGCATTCGCTTAAGTCGAGAGCACATTGAAACTCCCCTCCCATATCTAATTCTTCGGACCCTTTGGTTGATCTGACAATTATTCCTTTATCACTAACACCAAAATCCACTCCAAGTTGCCGTGCCGCCCCGACTAGAGAATTAGATTTTCTAAACCTTAAAGGCGTGCGGGGCGGAGTGGGATAATCAAGAGGATCAGCAATTAAAATACTAGCCAACGCGTCATGTCCGGGAAATACAACTTTGACGCGGCCTTCAGTTAAATTTCGTTCCCATAAAATCCCTTCGCCGAAAGCGGTTAAATCATTAATTACTCCCTGTAGTTGCTCTGGTTGAAACCAATCAACATTAACAAAGCGTTCATGGCCGTGCAAGCCTGAAACAAGTTCACCCATAAAATCTACTTCGGGCAGAAATTAATTTTTCTTAATCTTAACACATCTTGTCAATTTTTTACTTTTCGAGGTAACAATTTCCTAAAGACCGTTCTAGTACTTCATGATGTAAAGTTTGCCATTTGGTTTTTTTAAATTCCACATCTATAATCGGCAGATCATTTTCCAGACAATGAAGCAGTCTGGTAACGACTAGCTCAGGTTCCCTGTTTTGTAATTGCTCAATTGGTCGATTCTCCTGCTTTGTCGGCCTCAGTGTTATCCCTTCAGGAATAATGCCGATATTCACCCCGTCTCGTAGAGCGGCCACACCAGACATCAAACAAGAGAAACGCGCCGGTCTTCGCCTCGATTGGCGTCCGAGAATGGTTAAAATAGTCATCACCGCATCGGCTTTAAAA
Organism: Candidatus Beckwithbacteria bacterium; assembly: GCA_026397255.1. Taxonomy (NCBI): domain Bacteria; phylum Candidatus Beckwithiibacteriota; species Candidatus Beckwithbacteria bacterium. The sequence goes on from JAPLVF010000019.1 coordinate 35,842, forward strand.
GAGAATGGATCTTCAAAAAAGGAAACTTTAATCCGGCCCTGATTATGACCTTTGGCTACCAGGATTTTTGTGCCATATTCATTAAGATACGTAATCGTTTTCTGGATGACTTTACGCTCTGTCTTGTCAACAGGAACCAAACATTCGTAGGGGGATAATATTGGTGCTTCCGTATCGGCCATAAAAAATCCTGCCAGGCAGGAAAATTAATTTTACAATCCGAGTATAGCACAAAGATTCTTTACTTCACCAGCCCCGCCGCTTCAGCGCTCAAAATCCGGGACGCTAAAGCCTGAATATATGCCGCCCCAAATTTATTTTGGCTAAAATCTTTCTGCGCTTTCCCTAAAAATTCTTCCCGTAGGCTGAAACTCGTACCCACTGCCTGATTTTCTCCAGAGATTTTATTGTTGATTTTCGTTATAACAGGTCTTTGCCTTTATATAACCCGCAGCTTGGGCTTCTTTCTCGTTGCAAAACCACTGTTCGCCCCGGAACATTTCTACAAGAACTTGGTCGTAATCCCGGCAGGAGGGAAAGTGGTAAAGCTTACTCTTATCATCTCTACCAATGTTGCCTTTTATAACGCATTTTCTGTCATTTGGATTTTCTTTTTGAGTACAGGGCGAACGGAAAATCCCTTTTTCCTGCTCCATGGCTGATAGATAAATCTGTCTTAAGCGTTCCTTAATGTAATTTTTACCACCTCTTTCGTACTCAACCCAGCCTGATTCAAGCAGCAACTGGTTGACGAATTTCTGGTCAACGTAGACATAAGCCAATAAACGCTTAAAAACATCTAGGTTAAAAGTTTCAAGTTTAACTCTTTTATTTAAGATCAATTCTTCAAGGAGTTGCTTAGCCTCTTTTCCTCCGCAAAACTCCAGAGCTGGTGCATCGAGATTTGCTAACCTGACTTTTATTTTGTTATCAGTTACAAAAGTATCTCCGTCGATTACTTCCTTAACGAGGTAAGTGGTTTGCTGACTTTTGCTTTGCCAGAATTGCCAACCGTTTAACAGTAACGAGGGGATTAAAATTAAATATCCCAACCACGAAAGCTTTACTTTTAACTTCATAAATGCTTTATACTTAAATTATGACGGACACAGATGAACAAAAGCAACTGGTGGACGAATACTTAAAGTTGGATCAGGTTAAACAAGGATTGGAAGCAAATTTAAAAGCAATAAGAGAGAAGTTAGTGGAATTTTCCCGAAGTCATCAGCGTAAAACCTTAAGATCAGGCAAAACCAGCTTAACAGTGATGGTTAAGTCAAGAACTGTTTTTCCCAAACTAGACCAGCCAGGCCGGCGCGAAATTGAGGCAATTATTAAAGAATCAGGAATTTTAAATGATGTTTTAAGTTTTGACGTTATAAAATTAGCCGAAGCCTACGATAATAAAACTCTTCCTGACTCTGTCCGTAAACAACTTAAGTCTTTCGTTAAAACAGAAGAAATGGTTAAGATTTACCTTAACGAGCCTTCACCAGCTTCTCAAACTTCTCTTGAAACTTTAACTTAAAAAGAGATTCAAGCAGGTCGGATCCGGCGTAGCCGGCCAGTAAAGCTACTTCCAAACCTCCTCCCATGAAAGTTGCCGCAATCACTCCAATCGCCATAGCGACCGACACACTCACAAAAAACCAACCGTAATTTATCTGTTCTTCCTGTTTGATAATTAAACTTTTGGCAATTCCTATAATTCCTCTAAGCGCTCCACCTATCAAACCACCTAAAATTATTGAAAACATATTTAGCCTCCTAAACTAATTCTAGCACTAAAATTATATTTTTTACTAAAAATGATTAATATTTTATTTCGTAAAATAAGTAGTAGACGACACGGTTAACAGAGTAACCAATTTATTGTAAAAGGATTCACTATTATGGGGTATTGTCTCCTACTCTGTTAAGTAGTCCTATAACTTTTTAGACATTAAGTTTTTGTAATTCCATATCAAATTTAGTAAGTTCATCTTTTGATAATTGCCTAAGTCCGGTTTGTTTTAATCTCGTAGCTAACTCTATTGCCATCAATGCTCGTGGTTTAATAATATCAGGAATGTCTTCAAATTTTGGGTGATGAGATTCAATATAGTACATTCCTTTTGAGTACTTCGTAAAAAATTGACTAATATCTTTGATCCATCGGCTACTCCCCACTTTTGTCAATCTTGTGTATAGAACGAACTCTTTATTTTTCTTTTTAACATTGACAATGAAGTCTTGCTTAAATCTTCCAGGAGTTGATTTGTAATCATAAGTAAAAAATCCAATAATTTCGTCTTCCGGGACTAGTGGTGAATAAGAGGTAATTACAACCCCAAGTCCAACAAATCTCTTTGGATTGTTTATCTTTAATGCTTTAGCAAAATTAGGATGTGTCCTACATATTTCTTTAAGTTCTTTTGGAAAAGGCATTAACCGAACAATAAGGTCTTCTACTGACACCATGAATACAATTTTACTTCATGTTGTTATAAAAAACAGTTTTATAGTTGAGGAGTGTTTTTAATTATTATTTTTGCAAACTATCGTTGCTGTCTGATATACTCTGGTTACTAGACAATCCAAGAAAAGGGTTTTTCTTGAGAAGTTTATTATTGCGGGAGTAGCTCAGCTGGTAGAGCGTCTCGTTGCCAACGAGAAGATCACTGGCTTAATTGAAAAAAAGAAGAAATGAGACAAATCAAACTTACTTCACAACTTAAAATTCAACTTTTATTAATTACAGTTATTGGACTATTTTTGATAGACCTTGGTTTAAACATAATGATGTTTCAAAAATTAGCTGAGAGAATTGATTGGTTAACAATAGCTGCTTTTAAGAATCAGCAAACCACTACAAATATTTCAGGTCCAACGACAGTTAGTCATGAAGACTTACAATTTCAACTAGATGATATTCTAAACAAAATTGAAGACGTAGACTTGAGACTTCCGGAATAAAAGAATGTAAATTGCCTTCAAGGAACATACCTGTAGGGACTGCTCAGCGTCTAAATGATATTTAATATATAATTAATAGTTATTAAACT